>CAZRLV010000093.1:9178-11083 GCA_964600955.1 uncultured bacterium | reverse complement strand
AGGAAAGCCGAAGACTTTCGACTTTTTGGGCTTCACGCATATTTGCTCCAAACGGCGTAAGGACGGTAAGTTTACGTTGCTTCGTAAAACCATCACTAAGAAGATGAGGCTGAAGCTTAAAGCGGTCAAGGGTATTCTGTCTCGCAGATTACATTGGCCGGTTCCAGTGCTTGGTTCGTGGTTAAGATCGGTGGTTCGGGGCCACATAAATTATTACGGTGTCCCTGGAAATCGGAAAGCTCTAGATTCTTTTCGATCGGCAATTATTCGTTTCTGGTTGAAGGCTTTACGCCGACGGAGCCAGAAAGGGAAAAGCCTCTCTTGGTCTCGCTTTAACCGATGGGTTGTGCGGTGGATTCCAACGGCTATAGTAACTCATCTTTATCCCAATCAACGCCTCTGCGTCGGACCCGAGGTAGGAGCCCAGTGAGATAATCCCTCATGCTGGGATCTGTGCGGGGGGTGCCGGGAAGCCGGCATTCCTACCGCGACTGTTTTCTCTCATTATCGGCTAGTGGTGACTGTGATGCGGTTCCTATTGTCATAGTTAACCTATATGTTATACTTGATGTATAGGTTATTTAATTCTCATGGTTGATTTAGCATTTAACTCCGCTGGCCTGCTACCTCCTGGTGATTATCCACTCACACTAGGTCAAATTCGCGAATCTATCTTGGTTAAAGGCCCGGGTGATATTCGGAATTATCCGCACTGGGATAGGGATTGGCGTTCTTATCTCATAGATCAACTTGAAATTCTTTGTCTCCAGTTGTGGGAAGTTGGCATTGAAGAGATTTTTGTAGATGGTTCTTTTGCAGAGAATAAGGGGCATCCAAATGATATCGATGGTTACTTCATTTGTGATTTGCTTCATCTTGCTACAGGCAAGTTAGAGCGCGACCTCAATCTTTTAGACCCTCATAAAGCTTGGACATGGGATCCATCTGCCCGTCGTCACTATAGAGGATACCCAAAGAAACAATTACCAATGTGGTTGTACTATCGGGTTGAACTTTATCCTCATTATGGTACGGGTCCAGGCACGGGAATTCAGGATGAATTCGGTAATGACTTACTGTTTCCATCAGCATTTCGCCGCTCCCGCCGCGATAACTCATTACGAGGTATTGTCAAAGTTGAAAAGGAGTAATCGTCATGATTCATAATGATTCAGAATATAGGAAGGCTGTGAGTCGGCTAAGCCAGGAAAAAGAGCTAATTCAGAAACAAGAACTCACCTTGCAAGAGATTGGGCTTTCTGATGATCAAATCGAACGTGCCCTAGCACCTATGCGATCTTTTTATGCCCAGCTAAATGAAGAAGCAAACAGCTATGAGCGCTTAAAACGTGGTGAGTTTAATGAGCTCCATAATCTATGTGGATTGGGTCATTTGCTTATCATGGCACGTATAGCTAAGAATATGTCCCAAAAGGAATTGGCCCAAATACTAGATGTTAGCCCATCTCAGATTTCTAGAGATGAGAAAAATGAATATCATGGGGTTACTGTTGAGCGAGCCACCAAGATCCTGGATGCTCTTGGCATCAAACTTACAACCAAGGTCGAGGTCGGAATAGAATCCGCAGCCTAATATCAATTTCTGGACAAAGTCTCCACCTTCCATGGGATTATGAAATTCAATAGGAAAAGGGGGCAAGCCTATTTTCTCTGCTGAGCGGGGGGTTACGGGAAACCGGTATTCCTACCGCGACAGTTTTCTCTATGAATATTTTGAATGGATCCCCTGGTCAAGCCAGAGGATGACGGGGGGTGATTTTCTTCTTCATTCTGAATTCTGGCTTCTGTTTTTCATGATGGATCCCCCGGTCGAGCCGTAGGATGACAGGAGAGGAAGATGGATACTGAATCAAGTTCAGGATGACGCGGTGGGGGGTTGGGATG
>CAZRLV010000093.1:0-9168 GCA_964600955.1 uncultured bacterium | reverse complement strand
CCCCCCCCCCCCCCCCCCCCCCCATGGCTGACAATTCCGGCAATCTTTTCCTCTTCTCATTCCGATGATTCCTATAGTTCCGATCGTTCTATAATTCCTTCTCTCCCATTCTTCCTTTATCCTTGTGATATGATCGTTGGGTCTTATCGGTGATCCCTTCTTGGGTTGATTCTTTACTAGAGAGGAGTCCTTGTGGCCTTGGTTAAACTTCAATGTGTGCAGTATGGCAATTATTATATTAATCCTTCTCAAATCACTTTTATCAGTTGTGGCGAAGAGAAAACAGCGGAGAATGGAGCTAGTTGTCAGGAGATTTTTCTTCACTTCGTGGGAGGGGTGGAATCGGCCATGGTGATGGTTCCTGATGTGGACGAAGCCCTTAAGGCTCTTGGGGTCTAATTCTCGTTTGCGCTTAAAGATGGCAGTTTTTACGGCTTCATTTTAGGGGGTCTTAGCGACCTTGGGTTGAGTCTAGAGGGTATCAGGAGGCAAAATAATATTGCGACATGATATAGATGTCGAAGTCTCTTGAGAGCTTTGTCAGGGGAGTATGGTAGATTTCCCAGACGGCTTTTTTCAGTGTGAATTTCCCAGAATCGAAGATTTTCACGAATCTTTCCAGATTGTCCCAGCCGTATTGATGTACCAGGTATTTCACGATCAGGAAGGCGTGAAATAGATTTCTTCTTTGCTTCAGGCTGAGCTTTTGGAAATGCAGGTAGCGTTTGTCGGGGTAGAACTGTTTGTTCAGGAGGTCCATTCCCGAGCGAACACGCCTTAGGGTCATATTCTTGAGCAGGTTGGGTTTGCTGAAATACAGCGCAAGTCCTTCAGATAGCCATTTCGGGGCATTTCTTACCCCCATTTGGTGCATGAACATATAGGTTAGTTCGTGTGCGAACAGACTTGTATATTTTCGTTTTACTGTGTCAACCGTCAGATAAATCTGGTTCTCCATGGATCTGAAAAGGGCGGGTGGCGATGCCTGGGTTTTGATGCGGTCTACAATCTTGACCCAGACGACCTGCTCTTCAATCCCCAGGGCGTTTTGCAGATAGTAGATTTTTTCCTGCATAAAAGGATACCACTCCTCAACATCCTTGATGAGGTTATAGTCTTTGAAGCTAATGACCAGATTTCCGCGCCGGAAAACATTTTTCTTATTCTCACGAATCAAGCGTAGGACCAGTTCAAACTCGATTTTGGCCGGTTTATATTCCGGGTTAATCTCCAGTAGTTTTTTCAGGTGCGTGGCGGCGTCGAAAAACAGCCCTTTTTTTACAAAAAGCTTTGCGATTCTTAGTTTGGCCTTATACAGGGTTGGGTCCAGTTTGAAAGCTTTGCGGTAGTAGACATAGGCTGATTTGTAGCGTTTTTTGCGATCATGAACTCTCGCTATATAGTAATAGATATTGCTTTTTTTGGTTGATAGGCTTTGCAGTGGCTCTAGCAGTTGCAAAGCCTTTTCGGGTTTATTATTTCGAAAATGCATCTCGGCTAGCTTCACGGCAATGGCCCGGTTTCCCGGATCAGCATGCAGGGCTTTTTTTAGCAACGCTACGGCGGATTTGTCGCGGTTTCGATCCAGGAGAAGCTTTGCCGTATGGGAGTGGATCGATGACGCTTTAGTGTAAACGGGATTGTCTGACGGTTTGAAATAGGCCTGGCTGGAAGAAAGAAAGGCGCAGGCCAGCGTCAGGGCCAGCAATCCCTTATAGAGCGTGTTCATATCCTGGAGTTCGTCTTTGATTTGGGCCTGAATGACGGATACTGGGAAGGCTTTAAGGGGATTGCGCCTTATGCATACAAACCTTGGTTTATTTGCGGATATTTTGTTTGAAGGAAGAAGAGAAGAAGATGGATTCCAGATCGGGGTCTGGAATGACGGATGTCAGTGGATTACAAATCTTTGCTGTTTTCTGGCTTGAACTCTTTTAGCTTGCGCCAGAGGGAGGTTCTTGAGATTCCCAGGGAAGTGGCCACCTGTTTCTGGTTTTCGCGAAACATATCCATTCTTTCCATAATCAGAATCCTTTCCATTTCCTCAATGCTCGGTGTCTTCAGACTAAAGCGATAGGAGAGAAATTCATGCAGGGTTTCCAGGGAGGAAACCTCGGCCAAGCTGGGTCCGGGAAGAAGATTCATTGGAGTGTCAAAACGCATATCCGCCGGGAGGTCCTGGGGTTGAATGGTATTGGATTCGCACATGATGATGGCATACTCAAGAACATTTTGGAGTTCGCGAATATTGCCGGGATAAGCGTAGTTCATCAGAATATTGATGGCGGCAGGTGAGATTTTACTCACGGACTTTTTATACTGCCGCGTCAATCTAAAAAAGAAGTCCTCGATAAGTTGGGGCAATGTCTCGCGTCGCTCACGCAAGGGTGGAAGATGAATCGGCACCACATGAAAACGATAAAAAAGATCTTCGCGAAAAAGCTCCTTTTTAACCAGGTCTTTTAGGTTCTTGTTTGTGGCACCAATGATGCGTACATCCACGGGGATGTCCTCAACATCCCCCACGCGTCGCACCCGCCTCTCCTGAAGAACTCTCAAAAGCCTGACTTGCAAGGATAGGGGCATCTCTCCGATTTCATCCAGAAAGAGAGTCCCATGATGCGCGGCTTCAAAAAGCCCTTGTTCATCCTTGTTGGCTCCGGTAAAAGCGCCTTTCTTATAACCAAAGAGTTCAGATTCCAGAAGGGTTTCTGTCAAAGCTCCGCAGTTTACGGCTACAAATGGGCGCTGCTTTCTATGGGAATTTTCATGGATCCAGCGGGATAAGACTTCTTTTCCGGTGCCGCTCTCGCCTGTGATCAAGATAGTTGCGTCTGTGGGAGCCACCTTTTCTGCCATTTTCATGATTTTTTGCATAACAGGTGAGGCACTTTGATTTCTGTCGAAGCTATGGCTCGGGGGCGTAGTGGAAATCTGGGGCTTGGACTGAAATGTTTCAACCTGTTTCTGGATAATTCCAAGAAATAGACTGGGAGGGGGAATATCGGGAAGAAATGCATCTACCAGCGGCTCGAGCGTGGACCGTTTACTGATACGGTTGGGGCTGTCATGGATGTAGAACAGTGGAAGACCTGGATAAGTTTGGCGCAGTTTCCTGAGGTGCCCTTCATGCTGGGAATTAAAACTGGCGAAGTAGAGGACAGCCTCAGGTTCTCCACCATGAATCAGCGTATCCGCTGGATCTCCCGCCTCAAGAAACGAGAGATCATAATGATGCTGGAGTTCCGGACAGGTGGAAAGAAACTGTTCCTCTGACTCGGAAAGAATCAGTAGAAAATCCATAGATGCCTATTATATGTCAAAATCACCGTTCCTTCCTATCTTGTTCCTCATCACTTCAATTTTGCCACATCCTGTGCCTCTACAGTAGAATGCTCCAACAGGTTATAACATTCAAAGATAAAGGGTATTCGCATGGATATTTCAGAATTTACGGGAAACGAGCTGGATCGGGGACAAGACAGTCTCCTTTATGAATTGCTGGATTCCCTTTCATCCGGTATTTTTCTTGTGAATTCCAATTTGCGTATGACCTACCTCAATCAATATGCGCAGGAATTTTTCTCTTCGCTTGCAGATTGGGATTCCGAACCTGAAGATCTTTTGGATAAGCCTATTTTTGAGATTCTCAAAAAACATGTGGTTGACTCCTTCAAAAGTCAGAAAGTGGATCGGACCGAGTTTTCTTTTACGAATAAAGAAGGCAAGCTGTTCTGGCTCGGAATCACTCTAACCTGCCCCAAAGTTGAGGATGGATCATCTCCCGCTGTTTTTGGGGTATTTAAGGACATTACGGCCATTAAGGCTTTCGAACAAAAACGAGGCTGGGAAACAGGGATGCGCAATATTTCTCTACTGGCTTCAGGTATAGCACATGAATTTAATAATCTTTTTAGTGGGATATCGGCCTATTACGACCTCTATAAACAGGACAAGAGCTTTGAGGACAAACTCCTTCAGTCTGTAGAGGAAGGTATTGAGCGTGGAGTAGGTATTGTGAATCGCCTGCATAATTTTGCCTTTCACCCTGGAAGTGCAGAAGGTGATAGTGATCCTATTCCAACGGTCATGGGTGTGGTAAGTCTGCTACAGTCTGAGCTATCAAGGCGGGGGATTGTTTGCCAAACTAGTTTGCGTTCGTCTTCCAAGGTTAAAATTCCTGCCGAACCACTTAAGAAAATCGTCTTTGATTTACTCACGAATGCGGTACATGCGGTAGGAGAATCAGGCAGCGTAGAGATTTTGCTCAATGATTTGGATGATGACTTTCTTCTTCTGGAAGTCGCCGACTCTGGTCCCGGTCTGGAAAAAGATCAAATGGATACTTTGTTTACTCCGTTTTATACCACTAAGGGTGCTCTTGGGCTTGGGTCAGAAGATGGAAAGGGGCTGGGGCTTTATTTCATTTATTCTATGGTTCGAGAATATGGAGGCGGTATTTCCGTAGACTCCTCACCGGGGGTTGGAGCCCGGTTTAAGCTGAAGCTTCCGGTTTCCAAATAGAGCTTTGCCACCTTTTCTGAAGGGTCAGGGCTCACTCTCAAGATTATGAATTATCTTGTGCGTACTCTCCTGATTCTATTTTTGGTCAATCTCTTCTTGATTGGCTCTCGCATTCTGCTCAGTGTTTACGACGACATTCTTTTGGATACGAGCCTAAATGCGCAGATCAGTGCCAAAGGAGATCCTCAGATACGGGGTGACTTTCTCGAACTTAGGGATCGATTGGAAGAGTTCAATAAACCTGTTCACAGATTATTCAGGATTCCCAGGGCTAAAAAGCATCCGCACTGGAAGGAGAGAGCCGACCGTCAGCGCTTTTTGAAGGCTTTTGAGGATGGATTGGTGCTTTGGGAGATGCGAGAGTTTAAAGCCGCAGAGCCGGCCCTGATAACGGCTCAGGGTTTGCTATATACCCTGGAGGATTTAAAAATTCTGGGGGCCATGTCCAGCGCGCTGGTTCCAGGAAGTATCAAGGGTGTTTATGGGCGCATTGCAAGCTATCTGAAATTATTTCAGAGTCCGCAAGCCGCAGACGGTAGAGCTCTTTTGCATAAACTGCGCACCCTTGTTTTTTTATTGCGGGTGCAGTGTATGGTGGCACGCCATGATTTTTATAATCTTCGCTATTATCTGGAAATTATTTTGCCTTCATTGAGGCAAGTTGAAGCCGAAGGCTTTTTAGGGCAAACGATCAGTAAATTGCTCTATCCCAAGCCGTTTTTAGCTCTGGTCAGGCGCTTTGCCAAAAAACATGGAACGGATGAACATTTGATTTATTCGGTCATGCGCGAGGAGTCTCATTTTAAATCAGATATTATTTCACGCGCTGGAGCTCAAGGGCTCATGCAGGTCATGCCTGCTACGGCTAAAGTTTTGCTGCGGCGCGTGAAGCGTGGTGCTGAGTTTAGTCTTGGACCTGAATCCTTATTTGATCCCGAGCTAAATATTGAACTGGGGGCTTACTATCTAACGAGTCTAGCTCTGCGGTTTTCGGGTCAGCCAGAGCAGTTTTTAGCGGCTTACAATGCGGGGGCGCGTAATGTCGAAAAATGGAAAAACCGCTCTTCCGGGAAAGGAGGCTTTCTAGAGGCGATTCGATTTCCTGAAACTAAATCTTATGTGATGAAGGTTCTAAGAGCCCGATTTCATTACGACCAGATTTATCCAGAGTCAGCCTCCGAGAAGTCTAAAGGATGAGGAGGTAGGAGAGTAGGAGCAGAAGGCAGAAGATAGGAGGACAGGAGATAGGAGAATAGAAGTCGGGTGCTTTAGTTTTTTTCGAGGGACTTTATGGCATCCTTTACTTGTGAAAGCTCAGTTCTCAGTTGACGCTTTTGGCCCCAGTCAAAAAAACCGCAGGCATCCAGTCGGCTCTGGAGGAGGGTCCAGCGTTTATGGAGCTTTTCAAAATGAGCATGATGAGTGCGTTCATCATCGAGTTCACGCTGGTAAAAGACGGCGACTTTGAGGCTTTTTGAAAACTTCCCCTGTAGGGATTCGTTCTTCTCTTGAAGCTTTTTGCTCTGTTCCTCACTTTGGCTGGCTCTGACTTGAACCTGTTCAAGGGCCTCGCTTTGTCGTTCAAGCTCTTCATCTTTTTGCTTCATTTTATCTGAGAATTCAGATAAGGGAACACTGTTCAGAAGCTTGGACTTGTACTGGTTGAGGACTTCGTCTTTTTCGGCCAGGGCCTGACTTAGGCTGTGAGCCCTTTGCTTCAATTCACTGATATACTCAGTCACAATCTTGTGTTCGGCCTCATCTGGACTTTGCCAACCGGGTGGTGTAAAAACCTCGGGGCTGCGGTTTTCTGAGCTCTGGGATTGGGAAGACTTTTCCAGAGGGCTTAGGTGTTCTTGCGTTCCGGTCTCTGTTCTGAGGACGGCGAGAACATCTGACTTGAGGAGATAGGATCGATTCCCTTTTTTGCGTTTGATCTCAAGCAAGTCATTGTTCAGGTAATAGGTGTAGATTTTGGTTCGCCCGCAACCGAGCAGATCACATGCCTCTCGAATCGTTATGTATTCCTGGGGTGTTTCCACTGAATTTTAAGGAGCTGTCCGTCTTTTCGTTTGCACAGTATAGCACGGAGTTAATTTGTTTGAAGCTCAAAACAGTGATCAATCCGAAATGGACTTAACCTGGAGATCGACAAGCAGCGCTACGCGCTCCTCCAGAGATTCAATTTTTTTGTTTTGAGCCTGCACTATTTTTTCAGACTCGGACTCTAAATCAGCCATGCGTGCTTCTAGCTTTCCTATCGCAGTCTTCAATGCAGAAGCCTCAAACTGAGTTTGAGATATCTGTGTCGCATCAACCTCAGGTCGAGGTAGGTGTTGCAAACTGCCAGAAGCTCCTAGCCTGACAATGATCTCTGCGTAAGTCAAACCTGATTGCTTTAGACGATGCACATCTTGCAGCGTTTCAATGTCGTTTGAAACGAATCGAAATCGATTGAAGCGGTCGCGTTTTATGTTTGAAAATAACGGTAGGACCTTTTTTAAGTGGTATCTCAAGGAGTTTAAGGAGATGCCTGTTCGCCTGGATATCTCTAAAAGCGTGAAGGATTGCTCAGTTTCAGACATAGAGAACAGCCTAATCTTGGGTTGATCGATTGAGGGAATCGAGCAAAAGTCGACGCAGATCCTGGACTGTATAGATGTTGCGAGGGTTTAAACCCAGGTCGGGAATCAGATCAATCAAAGATCGAATGATCTCAGCATCGCCGATCAGTTCACCGTTTTTTTGGTCTGTTCTATTTTTAATCAGCGCGCGCCTGAGGGAAATCAATTGATCCTCCTGAGCCTCCGTCAGGGTTGTTTTAACTTCAACCACAAAAGGGGACTGCTGAGCGTTATCGCTTACTGGGGCTTTGGAGTTCAACTGATCGCGCATTTTTTTGAATTCCTCAGGTGAAACCTGGGGTAGAGAGGTCTCTACGTCCTGGTCAACTCCCAGGTCAGAAAGATAGGTTTCAAGGCTTTCCTCTACATTTTTTAGACGTTTTCGGTGTTCTTTTCCGGGTGTTTTGGACTTCATTAGACCACCAATCCCTTTAATAGCTGCTCTCCAACCTTTTTCCAAACGGTTACAAACAGGCTTTCTATACTTCGTATTACAGACAGATAATACTCTGAGTCCGCCTGATAAAGAAACTGGCAAATGGTTTGAAGCCAGACCTGGCACTCGAGAATGAACTCATGATCGATACACTCAATGCGATCCTTAAGTGTTTCGCTATGTTCGCTGCTCAAGCTGCGCACTTGTGCGAGAAGGGAGCCCTGGTCTGCGGGAATACTTTCGATACCAGCCAGGAAGTCCACTAACTGGTCCATGATTTTAACAGTAATCTCGGTCATGCGATGAACATCTATTTCAGAGAGAGTGTCTTCTTTGAGAAAGTGATTGATTTTGTCCTCGGCTACGGAATAGATGTGTCGCTCTTTAGCGAGTTGCCCTATGTTGATACGATCCTTCTTGGGGAGTTGATCCCATTTTTCTGAGGTAATAAGATTGGATGCCTCACGCGCACAAAATTCATCATGGAGAACTTCTTTCATGGCCGGAAGCTCCGTTGCCAGTTTAACCAGACGATGCAGTTGGTGTGAATCCAGATTTTGAGCAACCGCCGAACAGGACTCCAGGATTTTCTCTACGGGCTGTTTTTCTCCGGCTTGACTGGCTTTGATAATAAGTGTTCCCAGCTCCTCAAAAGGGGGCAATTCCAAACTACTCGCATCCTCTACGGTCATCAAAACGCGCTTACAGAGAATGCTAACGCCCGTAGGGTTAGTTTGCCAGGCAGACCCTGAGAAAACAGCCTGAATCAATCCGTGATCGATTTCAGGATTCACGTCAAAATTTCTCGCTTTTACATCAAGTTCTTCAAGACTAGGAGGATAGGTGAACCTGTAATGCAAAGAGGTTTGGCGTTTTTTGCGTAAGAGATTTACTTTTCTTTGCTGGCTATTGAAAAGTCCTAATCCAGTAGTAAACTTAGAAGTTTGTTCGACAGTTTGCATAGTGTCTCTCTTTGTTGAAATCTTGGGTTCAGGGTGTGATTGTTTTAACTTATTGCTGATCTCAGCTTGAAGTTTTATTGAGAACAGTCTGAATCGATTCCGGTATTTGGATTGTAGATTTTGGTAGAGGCCGCGAACATCGTTCGCGTCAATGGAGTTCAGTGCAGAAGATGCGGTAGCCAGTCCCTTAGATAACTTGTGGAGCGAGTTCTCAGATATTTGTGATGGTTTAGCCTGAGAGCGAAAGCTGTGGGTTTTTGAGATGAACCCAGGTGGCTTGTTACCCTTTGGGGGTGCTAGTTCTCTTATTTGGGTGGGGAGATTAAAGATGGGCAATTTGGGATACTGTTCTTGAATGCTGTTCAATATTTCCAAGAAGTCATTGGTCTGTTCGTCGGAGGAGTCGGCGAGAGTATCCAGGTCTAGTTCTGACAGGCTCTCACTTTGGGCCTTGCTAAGCAGCAAATCGCCTAGACTCAAGAGACAGTGCTCAAGAAATTGCAGGCTTTTTTCCTGAAGCTCTGGATTACCGAAAATCTTTTGCGCAAGATTGCTAAGCCTTTTTTCAGTCCTCAGGTGCTTCAGGAAATCCTCGTGGCTTTCATCTTTGGTTTTTACGACA
>CAZRLV010000092.1:0-11137 GCA_964600955.1 uncultured bacterium | reverse complement strand
GGAATCTGATTTTTTCTAAACTGAAAATAGGCCTACATGTCCCAAACTCGGGTATAACAGATTTTGAAGGTATTTCTTACGTACATTATCTTTCTCAAATGCCACTTATCGGCTGGCAGCTTCTGGTGGTCCAGGAAAAATCTCAAATCTTTGAGCCTTTATTTACCATCATGCGGGGCTTTTATGGCATTCTTCTTATTGCGATCGTTTTGATTTTGTTGGCATCTGGGACTTTTTCGGGGAAAATTGTCAAACCGATTTTGGCTTTGAGGGATGCGGCTCAAGCTATTTCGCAGGGGAATCTGGAACCCGAGATCAAAGTCATGGAAGGAGGTGAACTGGGTATCCTAGGGCTGACGATGCAAGAAATGACCCAAAGCCTAAAAACCAAGGAAACCATATTGATCCAACTCAAGGATCAGCTACAAACCGTGGCCGATGATTTAGAGCAAAAAGTACGTGTTCGCACAGAGGAGTATTTGGAATTGGCCGAGGAGCATAAGGCCATGACCAAGGTTCTAAGCCATGATATTGCCGGATATTTAACAACCATTAACCTTACCTGCAATACTCTGTCTAGTTCCGATGTAAACTTAAACGAGGGGAAAAATTCTGAACTGGATCGATTGGAAGAACTCTCAAGAAACGCCTGCTCCCTACTGTCAAGATTTAGGGAGTTTCAGGCGGCGCAAGATGGCAGATTAAATATCCATCTCGAGTCGGTTTCGATTTTTGATGCCTTTGAGGATACCCTCCCCTTGTTTATGAATAAATTATCTACCAAGGAAATAGAACTGGATCTAAGTGGAATTGACCGAAAGCATCAGGTTTTTGTAGATCGTGAATGGTTTGTCTTGAGTATTCTTAATAATCTTCTCTCAAACGCTATTAAATACTCTTATAAACAAGACCGTATTCGTGTAGTCTCAACCCTAGCTCAGTCTCAGGTCTGTATTGAGATTCAGGATTTTGGATGCGGCATGGCACCCCAACAGATCGATCAAATCCTTAAGGGGGGTAGGTCACTATCCACTCCAGGTACAAGCGGGGAAAAAGGCACTGGCTTCGGACTCCCCTTGGTCGCTCGATGGGTCAAATATTTTAATGGAAAGGTGGAAATCCATAGCCACGACGTAGCAACACACCCAAGTTCCCATGGAACAAAAGTTCTGTTGTTTTTTCCAATTTCAAAACGAAACCAAAGGTAAGGTGGAAATGCGCATTCTTCTCATAGAGGACGACTTGGAACTAGCAAAGGAACTTTCCAAACAGCTTAAACAACACGGATTCATTGTGGAGCATAGCCCCGATGGTGAGGAAGGGTTCTACCTAGCCAAGGTATTTCCCTTTGACGCAGTAATTTTAGATGTAAACGTACCTAACATGGATGGCTTTGAGATTTTATCCAAGCTACGAACAGAAGGCTTTCAGCTTCCCGTATTGATGCTCACTACGCTCTCAGAGGTGGAAGACCGAGTCAAAGGACTCAGCCATGGAGCCGATGACTATCTTGCCAAACCCTTCCATTTCGACGAGCTACTAGCCCGTATCAACGCTATCATTCGTAGAGGAAAAGGGGCTCCCTCTCCTAGAATTGAAATCGCGGATCTTGTGCTTGATCTTAATGGCAGACAAGTGTGGCGCGGTGAGGATGCCATCCGCTTATCGGCCAGGGAATACAACCTGCTGGAGTATCTAGCCTTGAATCAAGGTAAGGTCATAGGTCGATCTGAGTTAGTTGAGCATATCTACGACATGAATTTTGATCGTGACAGCAATCTCATCGATGTCTATATTCGCTATCTAAGACGTAAGCTAGATGATGACTACTCCCCTAAACTGATCCACACCGTCCGAGGTGCCGGGTACGTCCTGAAAATTCCAGAATAAATAATATTTTAATCTTTCCTTAATCCTTGCCCCTCAATAATGGAGAAAAGGAAAACGGAAAGATGAATATTTCAAGAATTCTTCTGGTGAATGCCAATGAAACCATTCACCCCATGCGGGTGGCTCCTCTGGGGTTGGCTTTCATCGCCTCATTTTTACAATCCAAGGGCTATTCCATACAGTTTGTGGACACTCCTTTTAGCCTCAAGGATCAACAAGCTTTGGGGAAGACTATTTTGGAGTTTAAGCCTGAAATAATCGCCCTTGGTATTCGTAATCTTGATAACTCTGATTTTCATGGTTTTGAAGCCTATCTCAAACTCCCAGCCCAGTTGGTAAAGTTTATGCGTACCAAGCTCGGTAGCGTGGGGCTTAATTCACCCGTCATTGTAGGAGGACCTGCGGTTACGGTTGACCCTAAGGCAGTCATGGCACATGTGAAGCCAGATGCTTGTCTGCTCGGTGAGGGCGAATCCGCTCTTTTAGACTATATCTCACGCTTAGACGCAGGAAAACAGCCTCCTATAATTTTTGGTAATGGAGGTTCAGAACTTCCTTTTCGTGTGAAATCGGTCACAGAGTTGCCACCCCCGAAACTGTATTCCTGGGTTAATTCAAGAGATTATTTGAAGGGTGATTCGGGGTATCCCATTCAGACCAAACGAGGTTGCCCACTGTCATGCAGTTACTGTACCTACGCTCAAATTGAGGGAAGCCGTTATCGCTTCCTAGATCCTCAAAGCATTGGAGATGAAATTACGGGGGCTATGGAGCATGGAATTTTTGATTTTGAGTTTGTGGATTCTACCTTCAATCTTCCCGCTCGTCATGCCTTAAATATCTTGCAGGTTTTACAGAAACGCAAACTTTTTGCAAATTACCTGGGTACGGGGATCAACCCTGTCAACCTACCTGCTGAACTTCTTGAGTCCATGCGAACCATTGGATTTCAAACCGTAGTTTGCACGGCTGAAAGTGCCTCCAATGCCATGTTGAAGTCCTATCGCAAGGGGTACTCAAATATTCAGCTCCGTGAAGCGGCAGAAAAGCTCAGAAAATTGGATTTTCAAACCCTCTGGGTTTTCTTGCTTGGAGGGCCTGGAGAAACACCAGAAACCGTGGAGGAAACACTAAAGTTTATTACCCAGGCTTGTGGAAAGCGAGATTCCATCTACATTACCTCTGGAGTGCGCTTATATCCTGGCAGTCCCATCTATTCTGATTGGAAACGTGGGTTGATTCCAGAGAATAATCTATGCTCCAGTCCAGATTCAGGAGATATTATCTTCCACTATTCCGAGCATACTCCTCCCGCATGGTTGCAAGATAGGCTTTCGCATTTTCAGGCGCAGGACCCACGAGTAATGCTCTCTTGCGAGGGACAGTCGAAGCTGATCATCTTTGCTCAAAAGACCTTAAGTACGCTTGGATTCTCCAAACCATTTTGGCGTTACATCCCTATTGTAAACCGCTTTCGAATCAGAAAAAGGAAATCGAATGAAAACAAAAAACTATTACAAAAATCCCGTGAGTTTTCTGGCAATATTGCTAATGATGAATCTGGGAGTTCTCCAGGCTCAGGTGGAATATTACACAGGTGAAGCCGAAATTCAGTTCTTTGGCTATTCAAATGTGCATGACTTCCAATGCTTGATCCCTTCAAGCAGTCTTGAGGCAATAATAAGCAAGGTTTCCGGAAAGACCGCAAAAAGCCTGAGCCTGAAAATTGAAGTTCCGGTGCTTCCGATGCGCACGGGAAATCGCAAACGAGACAGCAGAATGAGAAAAATGTTTTCCTCAAAAAACTTCCCCCTGATCCAAGGTGAATTGAAACATTTACAACTCAGTTCATTGCTAAAAATCCACGAAAAAGAAGAGCCGTTTGAAATTGACTTCAAGTTAAAAATCCGGAATCAAGAAAGAGTCATTCGGGGAAAAGTCGAGAGTGCCAGTCAAGATCCTGGCAGACTAAATTTCAAAATAAGTTTCGTTGTTTCTCTAAAAGACTTTGATCTCAAGGCTCCAAGCGCCCTTTTTGGGATGGTTCGAGTCAAAGATAGGGTGGATGTGAAAACATTCTTTCATCTAAAGCAAACTGAAAATCCAAATCTCTCTGAAACCCAGAAAACAGGAAGGTAATTTGCAATGGAAACCCCTGTATTTATCAATAAAATTGGATCTGCTGTTCCCCACCGACAGATTCACGGAGAGTTTCTGGAGCATCTGGATTATTTTTTCGACTCAAAAATCGCTCGGACACTACGGATGATTGAACGACACGCCGGGATTGAAAAACGCTACTCCGTGTTTAACACCCCTCTTAAAGCTAACACCAGATCCCCCGCTTTTTATAAACCATCGGAACATCCACATACGGGACAACGGATGCAGGTTTATCAGCAGAAAGCCCTGCCCCTGGCTATGCAGGCTGTAAGCATGTTATTTGAGAAAGGTCGCCACTCAGGGATCACGCATATCATTGTGGCCTCGCGTACTGGGTTTTACTCTCCGGGACTGGATTTTGAGTTGGTTCAAGCACTGGAATTACCCCAAGAGACCGAGAGAAGTATCCTGGGATTTATGGGATGCTACTCGACCGTCTGTGGGCTTCGTCAGGCCAGACATATTGTCCGCTCCCAACCCCAAGCTCAGGTCTTGCTGGTCAATCTTGAGCTTTGTACTTTGCATCTCAGAGCCTCACTATGCGTTGAAGAGGCCACCCCTTTTCTCCTTTTTGGAGATGGTTGTTCGGCGGACTTGATCAGCGCAAAACAAGAAGGGCTAAAGATCGATGGGTTTCAAACGGCCCATCTCCCCTCAACCGAGACTAAAATGCGCTGGAATATAACCGACCAGGGCTTCTCTATGACCCTGTCATCGAGAATTCCAGAACTCATCCGCAGAGGACTCCCGGAGTTGAGGTCTCGCCTTCTAGGTGAGGGAGAAGATGAGGCTTTGCAGAACTTTGCCATTCATCCCGGCGGAAGGGCCATTTTAGACGCAGTCGAAGAAGGATTGAACCTAGCACCGAAAGATCTAAGATTTTCCAGGGCCATCCTCAGAGATTTTGGGAATATGTCCTCTGCCAGTCTTATGTTTGTCCTAAATAATATCCTGCGCTCAGGGGTTAGCGGCCCCGGACTGGCTATGGCCTTTGGACCAGGAATCACCATGGAATGTATGCGCTTTGAAAACATCGAGAAACCTGAAATGGAGGGAAAATGACAACTGGAATCTATGACGCAGTAGTTGTGGGTGGGGGGCTTTCGGGCAGTCTTTGCGCTTATCTTTTACAGAAAAAGGGCTACAAAACCCTAATCATTGAAACTAAAAAAGTTCTGGGAAGGAAAGTTTGCGGTGAATACCTCTGTCCTGCCGGGGTGCGTCTCTTGGAGGATTTAAGACTGATTCACCTCCTGGAAAACTTCCCCAAAATTTTGGGTATGAAACTCGTCTCTCCCTCTGGGATTGAGATTGACACTTCATTTCCACAAAATCAGGGAATTGAGACTTTTGGAGTGGCGGCCAACCGTGAAATCTTGGATCGTCGAATTCAGTCCATGGCGCTAGGTGAAGGCTGTGATCACCTTCTAGGAGAGACAGTAAGAGAGATCGAATCTATCAACGAAGGATATCGACTCACCACTTCGAACAAAACGGAACATAGGACGCGTTTCCTGGTGGGAGCCGATGGAATGCAGTCAACCGTTGCCAGGAAATTGAGGCTTCATACGGATTTTATTGGCGGACGAACGGCACTGCATTGCTATCTGCCTCATCCCTTAGGAAGTCACTCCAGAGGAGAGATGCATATTCTCAAGGATGGCAGCTATCTCGGCCTTGACCCCACCGGAGCTTCAGAGACCAATGTCACCGTTGTTTGTGATTTGGCACGCCTCAAAAAAGAGGGCGGGGGTGAACATACTTTAAGGTCAGTACTCAAGGAGGCCGTAGGGTTTTCTCAAGTTGATTCACTTCCAGAAATTCTGCCTGTGAGATCCTCATTTCCAATCACCAAGCGTGTCAAATCCGTTAGCGCTCGTCGAGCAGCTTTAATCGGTGACGCCTCAGGTTTTTTAGACCCCTTGACCGGCGAGGGAATGTTTGTGGCGTTATGGACCGCTCGGCAACTGGCTTTAGCCCTCCCTGAATCCACAAATCTATCCAGGGAGAAAACAGTAAACCAAGCCTGTCTGCGCTACGCCTCATCACGAACTCGACAATTTCTTGGAAAAACTTGGATCAATAACGGATTTCAGTGGCTAATCCAGCATGAGGCATGGGGAGAAAAGGCCGCAGAATATCTTCAGAGCAAAGCTTCAAGGGGAAACTCCCTGATCGGGTTGATTGGCAATAATTATTCCCCATTTCAAGGACTGGTAAAACTAGCTTTATCTTAGAAGCCGTCTGACCAGCCCCCATCGTGGTAGACTGGGGCATTATGAAACCCGATCAGGACAGTCAGCTGGTTCAGCTTGACGAAATCCGCTCCAATCTCTCTCAACCCGATGCCGAGATTCGTCTGCGTGCGATCCGGGATCTGGTTTCGATGCAAGATCCTGGACTTATTCCAGACCTTGAGGCCCAGGCAGATCGAGAAACCGATATTCAGGTTCTCTACGAGATTCGTTCTGGTCTTGGCACCCTGAAAAAACTTGGACGAAAAGAACCCAAAAAGTCCGAGGAACCCGCAAATCAAAACCTGGAGAGGGTGAGCCGTGCTCTAAAAAGCGAAAACCCAAAGCTGGTCAACAAAGCATTTCGCTATATCGTGCAGTATCGTCTCAAGGATTTTCTTCCCAAGATGCAAAAACAGGCCGATCAATCCGGCTCCTCCTATCAAAAAGGACTGGTGATTCGTTTAATGCTATCTCTGGGCGGTGATGTGTATTTTCGTGAAATAGCCGCTTTTTTACATGACGATGACCCCCGAATCATCTCCACTGCCATCGAGGCTTTGGAATTGATTGGCAACACTCAGGCACTCGGCTATATCACGCAATTTGTTACTCACGAGCATAACCGGGTTCAGGCTACGGCCATGAAAGCCCTCTATAACCTTGGGGATCAGGGGGCTTTACGCCTGTTTCTAAAGCTCATTGCCTCTCCGCATGTTGCCTATCGCAACTCAGCGGCCTATGCGTTAAAGGAAATGCATATTCCCGCGAGTATCCCTCTTTTGGAAAAACTCTACCAGGACGAGGATGAGAGTGTACGCGAAAAAGCGCGCGAAGGCCTTGTTTACCTTGCAGATGAAGGCTCAAGCAAAGCCAAGAATATTCTCATAGATCAGCCAGAGAAGCAAGAGCTCGAAACAACCACGGGAGAGCGCACCTCCGAGGACTGGATCGAATCCATCCGCCACGCCCTTGAAAGCCAGGATAAGCAGAGTCTGGAGATTTTTCTTACTAGGCTAAAAGGAAGCAACGGAGAAAGTGAAAAAGATGAAAAAGTAATGGCTTCGCTGATTATGGGGATTGGCAGACTTGGAGGGCAAAAACAAGCCCCAGTTCTCCAGCCATATCTTCAGCACCCAAATACCCGCATCCGCGCCAATGCCGTTGAAGCCCTGGGTTTGCTCTTGCCAGCAGGCAAGCGCAAATGCTTGCTGCCTTGCTTTGAAGATCAAAATAACCGCGTCATAGGCAATACCATTTTGACGCTGATTCATGATTTTGATCCGGAGGCCTGCACAGCCCTTAGTGAGATTGCCCAGTCCAGCAATATGCTCGATCAACTTACGGCCGTCTACTGTATCGGTGCCCTCGGAGAAGAGCGGAATTTGCAACTCTCAGAGTATCTCCTCGAATCAGCTTATACTGAAGTGCGTGAGAAAATGATCCGTGTCCTTGAAGCCCTTGGCGAGGATAGTCACAGAGCCGTAAAGCTTCTCGAAGAGTGGAAGCTCAAAATGTTGAGCTTTGCCGATGAGACCGAAAAACAAAAGGCAGAGGAGCCTGTTGAGGCAAGTTCAGAGCAAGCATGGCATCCGTTTAGCCTCACGCTATTTCTAACGATTTTGAGCCTTGAGGTTCTGCTTAACCTCTTGGGTCTTAGCTTTGGAGACCGCATCCGCTTTTTACAATCCACGGTTTCCTTGCTGCGATCCGCCTGTCTTTATGACGGTGTTTTTCAGACAGTCACCCATCTAGCGTTGCCGTTGAGCGCCCTTTACTTTTTTGTCAAAAATAAAGCCCAAATCCAGGATTTCCCCCTGATCTCAGGGCTAATTCTGGGCCTGAGCCTACATCAGCATGTCCAGTTCCTGGACACAGCCGGAGCAAGATTTGGCCCCGACCTGAATTTCTTGGCGCATTTTGCCTCGCGCCACTACGAGGCAAACTATGCTGGAAACCCTTTTATCGCCATGCAAATTCTCAACCTTCCCCTTCTTCTACTTCCTCTGGGGATCGAAGGCTGGTTTCGCTATGGAAATGCCCGCATTGCCATGGGGACTCTCATTCTTTGCACGGGTCTCGCAGGAACCTGGATCTCAGTTCTAGATCAAAAAACAGGCCAAAAATTACAATATGAAAAAATGAGAAAACTACGTGCGAATCTTCAAACACGTCAGGCTGAAATGAAAACCCTGCTCACTCAAAACCGATTGGATCGCTTAGCCAATCTGGCATTACGGGACAAAACAAATTCCTCCAAAGGCCAAAATTCACTAGACGGTCGCCGCGTACGCCTAAGATTCGAGGCCCGCAGACTCAGAACCCAACTAAAAAACCTGGAAAAAAGACTCAAAAAGCTGGATGAGAAAATTGAAGTGGTTGACTGGCGAGTGGGCAACCTGGTTGACATCCATGAAGGTGAAACCGCCGCCTTTGTTGAGCACTTGTAGTACTCCTGGACTACGTTTCTCAAACAGCAGAGGGGCCATCAGGATGGAATTTGCACGAAAGCCCGTTAGATCCCATACTTTTTAGGAATCGAACCCCTGAAGCAGATTTAGAATCGTAACTTTGGTTTCCAGAAGCCTTAGACCTTGCTTCGATAGACGCAGAACAAGCAGAAGATCGCTATCGAGACTTTCCTGAATTTCCTGGCAAACTGCTAAAAAAGCACCTCCTGAACAAGATTCAGATCCCCAGGAAGCCGCAAGAAAAATATCCTGCAAGTCGGTCATCATTGCATCAGAACTTTACATAGAAAGACTACCTGGATGTCGAGGTTCCATGCCTATCCAAAAGAGCCCCCACGGCCTTTAATAATTTGCGAGCGTTATAGGGTTTATCTACGAATCCGTCCACACCGTCCTCTAAAAGCTTTTGAATCAATGGGTCCTGTTGATAACCGCTCACCGCTAAAACCGGAAGATCCGGGGCAAGCTCTTTAAGTCCATGATAGGTTTCATAACCATTCATGCCCGGCATTATAACGTCCAAAATCACCAGATCAAATCTCTTTTGAGGATCCTTAAGTAGAGCCAAAACCTCAAGACCATCCTCTGCCACTTCAACATCATAACCAAATCGCTCTAATAATTCCTGAAACACCGATCGAATCATGGCTTCATCATCCACCACCAGAATCCTCCCTGCACCGGACTTCAAAGGCCCCTGGTTTTTTACAGTGTTCTCGGCCTTTTTGGATGTGGCCGGAAAAAAAGCTTTGAGGCAACTCCCTCCCCCAGGGCTACTTCTAACCTCAATCCAGCCTTGATGCTGTCTGACTAACTGGTAGCACATTGCCAACCCAAGGCCCGTTCCAGAACCTCTGGATTTTGTGGTGAAAAACGGATCGAAAATACGTTCACATACATCCGAGTCCATGCCTGTGCCATTATCTTCTACAGAAAGACAAAAATAACGGTTTTCAACAGCCTCGGGATGCTGTTTGCAAAATTCGTTGTCGGCGTTAATCAACCCAATTCCCAGCTTGAGCACACCTCCCTGAGCCATGGCATCCCGTGAGTTAACACAAAGGTTTAATACAACTTGTTCTATTTGGGTCCGATCCGCGAGCACCAATGCCGGATCCTCAGGCAGACTGATTTCCAGGTGAATTGATTTGGGAAAGGTTCCTGAACAAATTTTGCTCACACTTTCCAGGCAATCCCGTAAATCCATGACCTCAAATCTTAGTTCTGCTTTACGAGACAGAGCACTTAACTGTTTGACCAGGGACTCTCCTCTCAAGGTGCATTCCTCGATCATTTCAACCTTGTGATTTAGATTATCCAGCTCTGCCGGGTCCAGTCCATCCTCAAGTTTCATTTTCAAAAGATCAACGGTCCCAATAATGGCTCCTAAAATATTATTAAGATCATGCGCCAACCCCCCTGCCAGAGTGCCGATCACCTCCATTTTTTGGGACTGAACCAGTTGAACTTCCACGGCTTCTTTTTGCTTTTGAGTCTCATTCAGCTGGTTATATGCCAAATCGAGACGGGTATAGTTTTCTTCCAAGGCCTGAAGATGTGAGTTGGCTTCACGGCGCAATCGATCCTTGGTTGTGAGAGCCTGGGCCATTTGTTTGACCTCAATGGACTCGAAGGGCTTTTTCACAAATAAATACTGGTCCCGAGCCCCCAAAAGCTTGTGGACTTCCTCCCAGTCATAATCAGCATGGGCCGTACAAATCACAATCTCAAGCTCCGGGCAATCCTGCCAAATACGCTGAATTGTCTCAATTCCGTTCCAACCTGGCGGCATACGCACATCCATAAAAACCAACGCGTAGGGAGCTCCCTCCTCTTTAGCCGCTAAAACTTTCTCAAGGGCTTCGCGCCCCTGAAAGGCAAAGTCCAAAGTATAGCGAATCTCATCGGTCGTCTGACTTTGCAAATCTTCAGGCCGATCTCCCAAAACCTTGCAGGCTAATTCATGCAGGCGGTCCTGATTTTGGACATCCCGATGTTCTAGTATTTGACGAAAATCCTCATGAATCGAGGGATTATCGTCGACAATCAGAATCCTTGGTATCCGCTTATTTTCTTGATCATCTTGCATGCATAACTCCCTAATCTTTGATCTGACCTCGCTCTATTAACGGAAACACCAGCGTGAATAAAGCTCCCCCGGTCTCCTCGCCTCTCGCGACCTGGATTTCGCCCCCCATCTCCTGCATGGAAATTGCACTGGCATGTAGTCCAACTCCGTGGCCCAATGTCTTGGTGGTAAAACCATAGGAAAATATTTTTCTAAAATTTTCCTCCAAAATCCCCGGCCCTGAATCCTCTACAGAGCACGGCCATTCAGTTCACCCCACTATTAGTCGATTACTTCGAGATTAGTAGCAC
>CAZRLV010000091.1:0-11173 GCA_964600955.1 uncultured bacterium | reverse complement strand
CGTAAATTAATTAAATCGTCAGAAGATTTAATTATTACATATGACTCTACAGTTAGAAATGCTAGAAATACAGTAATACAATTTATATATGGTGATAGTGGTATTAGTACGATTAATCAATCTGAACATAAATTAGACCCCATCATCGAGGGTAAGCGTGGATATTTGAATAAGCCGTTTTTTGTTTTTCGGGCTTTTCTTTGCTTTGGGCTCTGGTATTTGTTCTATCATCTTTTGATTCGTAATTCACGGCTCCAGGATCAAAATGGTGACCAGGGGCTTACCGGTAAGAATATCCGCATCTCGGCTGTATTTATGCTTGTTTTCCCGGTGACCTTGAGCATGGCAGCTTTTGACTGGATGATGAGTCTAGAGCCGCACTGGTTTTCCACAATGTTTGGGGTTTATTATTTTGCGGGAACTCTGGTTGCAGCCATGGCTGTAATCACCATTGTTACAGTGAACCTCAGAGAATCCGGCTACCTACATCCTGAGACCCATCGGGACACCTATTTTAGTTTGGGGCTTTTAATGTTTGCCTTTAACGTGTTTTGGGCTTATATCGTCGTCTCTCAATTCATGCTCATCTGGTACGGAAATTTGCCCGAGGAAACCGTGTGGTTTGCTCATCGTTATGGAGGTGGCTGGACGGTTATTGTTTGGTTTCTATTTGTTTTCCATTTCGTTGTTCCTTTTTTCGCCCTGCTCTCGCGAAGCCAGAAGACGAATCCAAAGCGATTGCTTTTCATGGCAAAGTGGCTGCTCCTAGCGCATGTTCTTGACCTCTATTTCATCATTATGCCGGCATATCGAGATGGAGGTTATTTTCATTGGATGGATGTTGGGTTTTTGGCTTTGGCAGTTGGGATCGTAATGATGGTTTTTAGCCGCAAGGCTTCTAGGACAAGTCTGGTGCCCTGGAAAGATCCAAAACTTAATCTTGGGTTGGGGTTTCGGCTCTATAACTAAAGCGGGGGCGTTGCCTGGTTTCGTTCTGGCGCGCCTGCTTTATCGCTAGTTGAAATTGAGGGTGTCCTCTTAGAAAATCAAAAACGGGATTGAGCCGTAGCCGATAGGTTTTTGCATAACCCTTAAGAACCGCCTTACGAAGATGAAAAAGGCAGGCATCACTATCTTTATAAATCGCATAAATGCATGCCAAATTAAAGGGGATGTAAGGGTCTTTCTTCTTGAGTTCGCGCGCCTTAATCAGGGCTACCTCAGCTTCTTGGAAGCGCCCCAGGCTCAAAAAAAGATAGCCGTAGAGAACAAGAAGGTCAGGGTGTGCAGGGTGCAATTTTAGGCCCAGAGTTGTCCAGCGCAAACCCTGGATATATTCCTTTCCTAGTAAGGCGTTTTTTGCGTAACTTACAAAATAAAGAGGTTCTTCCTGGTCACTTAAAACAAGGGCCTGGAACAGGTGTTGATTGGCCTGTTTATATTTGCCTTCAGCCGATAGAATTCGCCCAAAAAGATGTTCGAACCTGAGGCCTTTGGCCCCCTTTTTTCGTGCGCTATCGAGGGTTGAACGTACCTTGTCGAGGCGATTGTGTGAAAGGTAGATACCGGCTAGGTCCAGCCAGAGTTCAAAGTTTCCAGGAGACTTTCGGATTCTACGCTTGGCGCGTGCCAACTCAAAAGGATTTTTCTGTGACAGCCAGGAGGGTCGCGTTGAGTTTGTGGCAAGATCAAACCCCTGCAACCTGACATCAGCAAAGCCGATGAGCAGGGCGCAGGAGACTAGGAGACGACTTAGCTTATACAAACAGATTGTTTTGCTGTTTTAGCTGCTCAATGATAGGCCAGGTGGTTTGCACCATCTCGAACTCCTTGAACATGCTTGGACGCACCCAGCGATAGGAAAGATGCTCGGCCAGGCGCAGTTTCTTAGAGATGCATTCGACATAATATGCCGTCACCTCCACCTTGCCGAACTCATACTCATGGGCCGCGGTACAGACCCGATCTCCCACGACCACATCCAGGTTAAATTTTTTGGCCAAATGCTCTTTGAGGCCTTCTTCAGGAGATCCGTTACAAACGCTCCCCCCGGGAAGTTCCCATTGATTGGCAAGCTGGCCCTGTTCATCTCTTCTGGCAACTATGACCCTGCCGTCATCTCTGATAACGGCTACGGCCACCTTTATGACTTCCTTCTCACACATAAACGATCAACCTCCAACTCATGCTCGACGCAAAACTCAATCGGAAAGGATCCCGTGATTTTGCATCATTTCATAGCTCTATTGCCATAAAATACGATCATCGCAGCCTTTTTGGCTGACTCTACAAAAAATAATTTTACACGCAAACCTGCATGAATTGCAACGACAGGTATTTTAAACTGTTCAGGTCCCTTGAGTAGCGACAGTTATGACTATATACTGTTCCCCCATGAGCCAAATGCAAAAACATGAGAAAAATCACCCACTAGTCTATTTAGGAATGGTCATCCTGGGGGTTTTTCTATTGTTTTATGCTTTGCATCTCAACAGCATTCTCTGGAACCCCGTGATCGATCTTGGAGGGCGAAGCGTGTCGGCTTCAGACCTGCATAAGCTGGGTGTAAATCTTTTCTATTATCAGAATAAGCCCTATTCAGGCAAAGCTGTGCGCAAGGCCGTCGATTCTGGAAATCTGGCGCTTGAAGCCATATTCCGTGATGGGATCTTGCACCATAAGGTATTGTTTGATGCCAATGGTGGAAAGCGAATTCTGATTCGCTATGAGAACGAAAAGATTATTGGGGTCCGCTTTTGGAGGGACGGGGGTGCTTTCGCGGGCCAAGTTTCCAGTCCGACGGAGATCCGTAAAATCGTAAAGGAACTTGGCTACGCTCGTCTATACAAGCCTGAAGCGCTCTTATAGGACAACCTCCTACAACAAAAGGGTAGAAGGCTTGCACGATATTTTGCCATACCCCTTCAAACCTAAGGAGCTAGTTGAGCTTTTTAACCAAAGAAACGTAAAAGAGTCAACTTCTGAACAGGTACAAGTCCCACAGGACCTGGACTTGGTGGCTCTTAGTGCTCGCTCACAAGCTTTGGGTCGCAATCTGGAATAGCGTCAAAGCTCTGGTTATTGCGGAGGTGGAAGTGATAGAATCTCCGCCATGAACAAGGCTATGGATCAGCTGATTGAGGTTTGTCGCGAGACGTTTTATCCGGACTTTGTCGAGCCCTGGCGCCTGGACCGGCTTTTAAAAATGGTTTCAGTCCTAAATGTTGCAAGCCTTGGTCTGGAGGAACGCTGTCGCAAGATGAATCGAAATTCGGGCTGGGATTTCGAGGATCTGCATAGTGAAGAGAAGTTGCACCTAAAGCTTTTACTCGTTCCTCAGGGTAGCTCCATTCCTTTGCACGATCATCCCGGAATGAGCGGTATTATCAAAGTGGTTTGGGGTCGGCTGCACCTGAGGGCCTTTGACTGGGCAGAGGACTATCCCTATTCAGGCTTGAGCCAAAAACACGGAGATTTGATTGCCGACGGAAAGAGCGCACCCGAGATCCTTCTGCCACGCTATAAAAACCTGCACACCCTCTATGCCATCGAGGACGCTGCCTTTCTGGACATTTTTTCACCGCATTACTACGATGAAGAACGCCCCTGCACTTACTATGAGATCCAAGAACGGGTAGAATTAGAAGGGGAAGAACTTTTTCGTTTAGAGGTTAAGAAATAAAAGAAGGGGGAAAACCGTGTCTGTCTTGATTGCTTTTCTGGTTGCGATTGTTTTTAACGCGTTGATTCTAGCGGCTTTACCGTTTGTTCGTTATAAAACCTTTATTTCCTGTGTGGCCACAGCAGCGCTGGCAGCTGTGATCTCGGTACCTGTAGACTTTCTCGGTGGGATTTTAGATGCCATAGCAAAAATCCTTTTGATTTTCATTCCTTTTATTGGGCCTCTGCTGATCTATCCCCTGGTCAAGATTTTTATGCTTTGGATTTTGAGCGCTCTATCTCTGTTTGTCGCTGATCAGATCATCGAGGATTTTGAAATCCCGACTCTGGGGCAAACCTTTATGGCGGCCCTTTTACTGGGTGTGGCCAAATTTCTTGCCGCAGCGCTACTGGGAATTTTAATTGTCTAGAGCATTTTTCAGAAACTTATAGCCACGGAAGGCATGTCTGCAAGCTAGGTCCTGGATCGTCTTTGGATTTTCTGTTCAGCCTGGATTGACTAGTACTAAGGGGTACTTGAGATTCAGGATGGACATAAAATCCATTACGAGGCAGGGCCGCATCAGTCATTGATCCGGTCTGTATCAAAAGCCACATAATTATATAAACCGCTCTAGCTACATGGAGCGCCTGTATTGGCCTCCCACCTCATAGAGGCATTGGGTAATCTGACTGAGCGAGCAGGTTTTGACGGTTTCCATCAGCTCCTCAAAGATATTTTCCCCCGAGAGAGCAACCTGGCGCAGTCTTTTTAGTGCGGGTCCAGATTCTTGACGGTGCTGGGCCTGAAAATAGTTCAGTCGATTGATTTGATCATCTTTTTCATCATAACTGGCCCGGCTCACCGCCACGGGTTCTGAATGCTCAGCGGCTTCATTAAGGAAGGTGTTGACACCGATGATGGGTAAAGCTCCCGAGGATTTCTGCTGTTCATAGAGCATGGACTCTTCTTGAATTTTAGCCCTTTGGTATTGGGTTTCCATGGCTCCGAGCACCCCTCCCCGTCGTGAGATACGATCAAATTCTGTGCAGATTGCCTCTTCCACGAGTGTGGTTAACTCATCCATTAAAAAGGATCCTTGCAGGAAGTTTTCATTCTTTGTGAGTCCAAGCTCTTTGTTAATAATCATCTGTATGGCCATGGCCCGTCTCACGGATTCCTCAGTGGGGGTTGTAATGGCTTCGTCGTAGGCATTGGTATGCAGGGAATTGCAATTATCATAGATGGCCATCAAGGCTTGTAGAGTCGTTCGGATATCATTAAACTGGATCTCCTGGGCATGCAGTGAGCGCCCAGAGGTTTGAATATGGTATTTAAGCTTTTGCGAGCGGTCTCCAGCCCCATATTTCTCACGCATGGTAATGGCCCAGATGCGCCGTGCCACACGTCCGATTACGGCATACTCACAGTCCATGCCGTTACTAAAGAAAAAGCTCAGATTAGGGGCGAATTCATCAATAGATAATCCGCGTGCCAGATAAGATTCAACATAGGTAAAACCATTGGCCAAGGTCAGAGCGCATTGGGTAATAGGATTGGCCCCGGCCTCAGCAATATGATAGCCTGAAATACTCACCGAGTAGAAATTGCGCACATCTTTGTGCGTAAAGTATTCCTGGATATCTCCCATCATTTTCAGGGCAAAGTCCACTGAAAAAATACAGGTATTTTGGGCCTGATCCTCTTTTAGAATATCGGCCTGAACCGTCCCGCGAACCGCTTTGAGGCATTGGTCACGCACAGACTCGTAAGCACTGTCTGTAAGGTTTTTGCCCTGTTTTTTGATTTGCTGTAAAGCGGCCGTGTTAAAAAACATGGCCAGAATGATCGGTGCCGGTCCATTGATCGTCATGGACACCGAGGTGTTTTGAGCCACCAGGTCAAAGCCTGCAAATAGGGTTCCCATATCCTTAAGCGTACAAATGCTCACCCCAGCTTCTCCAATTTTTCCATAGATATCAGGCCTTTTCTCAGGGTCTTCTCCATAGAGGGTTACGGAGTCAAATGCCACCGAAAGCCGCTTGCTGTCGTCACGCGAAAGATAATGAAAGCGCTCATTGGTTCTTGCGGGCCCCCCCTCGCCCGCGAACTGACGTTTGGGGTCTTCATCGCTACGTTTAAAGGGAAAAACACCTGCCGTATAGGGAAACCTGCCCGGAAGATTCTCACGACGCATAAAGCTGAGCTGATCTCCCAAGTCACGCAATCTAGGCAGAGCCACGCGCGGGATCTGCAGTCCCGCAAGGCTCTCAATTTTTAGATCCACGCTAAATTCCCTATCCCGAACTCTATAGGTCAAACAATCCTGACTATAGTCTCTCTGGTCGGCTCCGTATTGTTTAAGCAAAGCCCTGGACTCAGCGCTAAGATCCGTTTCTAGAGAAGCAATATGGGAGTCAATATTTTCTTTGCTGCTAACACAATCCCGGGCGCCTTGCAGGCGATAGAGCTTTGAAGCCAAATCAGATTGTTTTTGAGATTCGCGGTGATAAGTGCGTACCGTGTCGGCGATTTCCCCCAGATAATTGGAGCGTTCTGAGGGAATGATTGAGGTGGAATAGCGGGCGATTTCAAAATCCTGGTCCTCAAATTTCAAATCCGAGAAAAACCCAGCGTTTAAGAAATGGTCCAGAATTCTACGGTAGAGTTCACTAACACCTTGATTATTGAACTGCGATGCCGTGGTTCCAATCACGGGCAGATCGTCTTGATCAAATCCGAGGTCGTGATTGCGGCACCACTGTTTTTTTACATCGCGCAGGGCGTCTTCCCCCCCACGTTTTTCAAGTTTATTTACTGCGATGAAGTCTGCAGCGTCAAGCATTCCAATTTTTTCAAGCTGAGTGGAGGCACCGTATTCGGGCGTCATCACGTAAAGTGTCGCATCAGAATAATTGGTGATGTCCGTATCTCCCTGCCCGATCCCACTGGTTTCGACCAGAATAAAATCTGCATCCGAATTTTCCAGGACCAGAATGGCATCTTCGATGCTCTGTGAGAGGGCGGTCTGAGAATCACGCGTGGCCAGAGAGCGCATATAGGTGCGCCTGGGGTCGAGAGCATTCATGCGGATTCGATCACCCAGTAGAGCTCCTCCGGTTTTTTTTCGTGTGGGGTCTACGCAGACAATCCCGATTTTCATCTCTGGAATGGATCGTAGAAAACGAGATAGCAGCTCATCGGTGAGCGAACTTTTTCCAGAGCCACCGGTTCCGGTGATTCCAAGCACGGGTATTTTCTTTCTGTTTTGTGAAAACTTTTCTCTGAGCTTGGATTTACCCTCTGGCGGTGTGTTTTCCAGCTCCGTGATAGCCCGTGCCAGATTCAGCGAGTTTTTAAAGCTAGCCTGGGTGGCATCATGTGGCGGCAACTTGAAGTCGGTACGTTTCAAGCAGTCTGAGATAATGCCTTCAAGCCCAATTTTTTGTCCGTCCTCGGGTGAATAGATTTTCTCGATTCCGGCGGCTTCCAATTCTCTGATCTCAGAAGGCAAAATCACTCCGCCGCCGCCGCCAAAGATTTTAATATGCGAAGCTTCGGCCTCGTCGAGCAATTGTCTCAAATACTTGAAATATTCTAAATGCCCCCCCTGGTAGGACGAAAGGCAAATCGCGTGTGCATCCTCCTCAAGGGCCGCTTTGGCTAAAGTTCCAGCAGCAATATTATGGCCCAGATGAATGATCTCGGCCCCGCCCTTTTGCAGCAATCGGCGCATGATATTGATGGCCGCATCGTGACCGTCAAAAAGCGAGGCCGCCGTGACAATGCGAACTTTGTTTTCCGGGTGATAAAGATCCTTAATGCCTACTGTTTCCATCAAATCCTCCGCAAGTTACGGGCACCGGGGGATTTTAACACAGCATGAGGAGAGGGGAGAAAGAGAAGAGGAGGGGGGAACTAACTGAACTACAGAACTATCGGAATCATCGGAATGGGAAGTAAAATTCCGTCATTCTACGGCTTGACCGGGGGATCCACACAAAAGGTCGAAAAAATTCTTCTTCATTCCTCTGATTCCTATGCTACCCCTGCTTCCTTTTTTTGTCATAATATTAAGTAAGGTGTGATTTCTAATGGGAGGTAGGTTATCGTGCGTTTTTTTCTAATTTTTGGCCTGGTTTTGTTTTGCTCCTGTGTCGTGGCAGATGACCCCAGATTTGATTGGGAAGAAGACTCTTCTAAAAAGCAGGCTCTACCTATACCTTTACAGCCTCCGGCGAGTGCCCCTGGGGTCTCAGTAGACCCGTTTTTGCAAATGCAGCGCCGCATGCTTGAGATGCAAAAAAGAATGGAGAAGCAATTTGGTAGTGTCTATGGAAACTTTGATCCTTTCGGGCCCTTTGATACGTTTCAAAATAGGGCTGGCAGTCAAAATCCTTTTCCTCAGACTTCTCAAACGAATCGCTGGTTCTCCAATGATTTGAAGGTTTTGGAAAAAAAGCATTTTGTTATCGTAGAAGTGCCCGTTCGCAACAAGCGCATCGATGCCTTTGATGTTAAGGTTCAGGGGCGTTTTCTTAGAATCACCGAAAAAACCAGCGTTAAGGAAAAACACGAAGGTAAAGAGGGTAGGCGTAGTTTCTCAAGCTTTCAGGCCCATAGCCGCTCGACACTTTTGCCGGCTGAGGTCGAGCCGCGCTTTAGCAAGGCCATTGTCAAAGGCAAGCTCGTCATTACTTTTAAAAAGAAAAACCCCTGAAAAAACCGGGGTAAAAAAAGATCCCCCGGCATAAACCGGGGGATGGATATTATAGAATACGATAATATGTTACGTCAGTCAGTCAAGAAATCAATGAAAGGGAGTCCTTTCAATGATCTATGGGCGGGCCCCTAGGGGCCCCCCAAAGTTGTTACCGTTTCAAAGATAGTATTTCTTGTATAAATTCATCTGAGGTCGTAATGATCCTCCCATTTGCTGTAAATGATCTTTGGGCGATGATCAGTTCCGTAAATTCGTCCGTAAGATCCACGTTTGACCCCTCCAATACTCCCGCATTTATCAAGCCCCTGGCGTCGGTGCCTGCCGTACCAATTAAGGCCCGGCCTGAGTTGGTGCTATTGAGGAAGGTGTTTTGTCCTTTCTTAATCAGTCCGTCTGAATTCGTGAATGTCGCCACGGCAAGCTGAGCCACGGCCACCCGGTTTCCATTGTCAAAACTTCCCACTACAGAGCCGTCATTTTCGATGGAAAACCCTTCCAAAAGCCCCATGGAATTTCCGGTACGATCTCGCGCCGCCGTGGAAAACTCGGCCTCAAACTGGGTCACTAGTTTTTTATCGAGGTTAATTCTGACCTCGTCGGCATCGGCTGGGGTAAAGCGTGCATCGGGAATAAAGGAGTTGAACTGGTCAATATTTCCGTCGTTCTTAAAGAAGAGCTTTCCCTGTCGACCTTTGGTGAAAATGGTCTCGTTAGCCTTTCTCAATTCTTCTTCGGTGGGCTTTCGTGGGTCCACAACCTGAAACCCGGCCGGTGGGTTAAAGAGAAAGTCCTCGATCAAGGGGTCGTCCACCCCAAGTGAGAGGTAGTAATTCCACTCTCCCTTTTTCTTGTCCACATGCTCATAGGTGGCCGTAAGATTATGTGAGCCACCCAAGGAGTCAAAAACCTCAATGGTGGTGGAATGTAAAGCCCCTTGCTTGAAGGCCGCAGAATAGGTATCGATATCGTCGATGCCCCCCACCCCGGTTTCAGTCACATCAAAATTATACTGGTCCCCGAACATAAAATTCGCGGTTCCTGTGTAGGCATTGCTCGCAAGTGTCCCGATCTTATTGCTTTCATTGACATTGGTGAGGTTGATGATCACCCCGTTGGGCAGATTGATTTGGCGATTGACCTTATTGTATTGATCCTGAAAGCTATTGGCCACGCCTGCGTTTGCAGCTACGGTATCTCCGAGAAACCCCGTGTTCACGGTATCATTCTCAGCGCGAAAATTTTGCATCTGTGCATAGAAATTATAGGTGGGTGTGAAATCGCTGTTCGTTAAAGGCAGGCCATCCAGTCCCAGTTGCTGGGCCGTGTCTCCCGTGGCATCATCCTGGGGATTGAGATCGACGATATAGGAGGGTTGGCTCTCACCATTGAAATAGACCTTGAGAACTTGATTATTTAAATCTTCTGCAAAGGGTGCAATTCCAGCCCCGGTAACGGTGGCGGGATCATTATGGGGGGAGTAGGGGTCATAGCCTATCACGGCACTGAAATCGTTGCGCACTCCAAATTCAATACGGTAATTTCCGATAGCGGAAGCGGCGGCGCGACTGGCGTCCACAGTTACCGTTCCCTGGGGGGTGGTGCCGTTGAGAGAAGTAAATGTGCCGTTATCCTCGTCCACACCCGGTACCGTAGTGACTCCGGGAGGTTGGCCGTCATTCCAACCGGTGCGGGCAATGGCCGTAGCCTTGGAAAACCCCAGGTGATAATCAATATCCTTTTCTGCTTTTAGAATTTGACCTGTCTTGGTATTGATCTCGGAGATCTTGGGAATATCAATGGTCACGGGGCCCCCACGACCTTCGGCCCCCACAAAACCTGTGAGCTTGATTTCGGCTCCTAAAAACCCGTCACTGTCCTGGTCTTTTGGCAACAGGGTGATGCCTTCGCGATGGAAGGTGAAATTGATCCCGGCCACCTCCACATCCGTGTCGGATTCGGTGTCGCGTAAAACCCCCTGATTGAGAACCACATTATTGTCATCAATGACCTGAAACGAAGTAGGCCCGTTAAAGACAATGCGCAAATCTCCGGTATACTCACTCAAGGATGCGTCAATATTGCGCAGTTCAAATTTATTGGGCCCCTTGGGGCCGTCATGAAAAACCGTGCTCAGACCTGTAAAAAAGCGACCGTCATCAATGGGGTTAAAAGAGCCAGGACTTTGAACATTGAAGAAGTATCCATCTGTGGCGGCAGCAGCAGCATTGGTATTAACCCAACCCGTCGTCGCGGCGTTGGAGTCAGACATGGTAAATTCCATCAATCCCGGAATGGAAAGCCGATGGTCGGTTTGCAATCGATCCATTCCATGAAACTCTCCAATTAGTGTGGCTGGAAAGGGGTTGCCGGCGGCGTCTAAATTCTCCAGGAAGTTCTTGTAAATCCGTACGTTCATTTTATTGGGATCGCCCCCCGAATCGCCGATAATATCCACACGAATCTGCCCTGAGGCCGATTTAGCCGTACCTCCGGTCTGTAAACCCTCGTAATTGTGTAAGGTGATCCCAGCCTTGTCATTAGCGCGACTATTGTTGACCATAATATTGCGAAAACTGATATTGGCCGGGGCCAGATTGTTTGGAATGCCCGCCAAGTTTACGGGTTGGCCCGTGGTTTCATCAATAGCAGCTCCGAGGTTGAGGTTTTGGGTGCTTTGTGAGAGATCTGGGACACCGTGTGGATCGGACCATTTACCAGCAATATATGGGCCATCGGGGTCGTAGGTAAAGGAAACCGCCCTGGGGCGTGCAGCTTTGGACAAATTTAGA
>CAZRLV010000090.1:4843-11251 GCA_964600955.1 uncultured bacterium | reverse complement strand
CCGGCGCACCCGCTTCTGATTTGGATGAAAATATTGACCGGGAGAATCGATGGAAAATCTCAGGACTTTTCACTGATACCGAACTGAGATTGCAGCAGACTCACACACGCCATTTCTTTAGTCTGTTTTTAAGTCACGGAGTGCGCCTTGTTTATACCCCCTTCTAAATGAAAAAAACAGTTTACAGTATTCTTCTTCTGGGCTTGGGTGTAGCGGGTTGGCTGGTTTGGCGCTGGTCCATGATTCTTCCCCTTGACCAGCGTTTTGATCGAAAACTTCAGGACTTTGCCTTTATTATTCCTAGCCTGAAACCTATCCCGGTCATCGGGAGCCCTCGTGCAAGCACCTGCGGGGGCTGTCATCAGGCGATTTATAAGGAATGGTCTCAAACCACGCATGCACACGCCCTGGAGGATCTTCAGTTTCAAGCTGAACTGGCGAAGCCCGATAACCCTGCCTGGCTCTGTCTGAACTGTCATATCCCGGTGGAGAATCAACGAAAGCTGCAAGTGGTGGGTTTAATGCAGGGCGATTTGTTTCAACCCGTGACCCTAGAAAATCCCGACTTTGACCCTATTATGCAAAAAGAGGCTATCACCTGTGCCGTCTGTCATGTCAGAGCCGATAAGGAAACCGGGGAGAGCTATATCATCGGAAGCTTGGGAAGCCTCCTGGCACCCCATCCCGTAAAAAAGGACAAACCATTTTTAAGAACTATTTGTCTGCGATGCCATGATCCTCAGGGAGAGCGCCTGACCCCCAATCTTTTTTGCTGGTTTCAAACTCGTGACGAACTAGAAAGTGGACAGGCCAGTTTACAGAAGACCACGGGTCGAGAACAGGATTGTGTAGATTGTCATATGCCTGAAATCGAAAGGCGCATTGCAGCCGTGGGCAATCTCCCCAAAAGAAAGGCTCATCACCACCATTGGGGGGGGGGGGGTGTTCCCAAGAAATTTGAGCATTATCAGGGGCTTTTGGGTCGCGAGTTTAAGCCTGGACTAAATCTTGAGGTTGAAAACCCCCTCAAGCAGGACTTGGACCACTGGTTTTTGTCCATCATCTTCTCCAATCCCAAGGGAGGTCATAAAATTCCCACGGGAGATCCGGAGCGAAATTATTTGACCCGGGTGGCTCTCCTCGCAGCGAATGGAGGGATCATTTCGCATGCGGTTTATCGTATTGGACAAACCTGGGAGTGGAGTCCGGCCCGAAAACTCGATGACAATCGTCTGAGCCAGGGAGAAAGCCGAAGATGGGAGTTTCACCTGAAAACTTCTCCCGATCAATTAGCAAAAAGCATTCAAATCCATACCTGGCACGTAAAGCTTCCCGGGAAAACAGCAAAGTATATGCAAAATACCCAGGGGGTAAGAGGTGACTTGAACCCTCACGCCCCCGAACAAGTCAAAAATCTGACCGAATATTACCCGTCGGCCACTTTGATTTATGCTGAGAGCATTCAGATCCCATCCCTGAAAAGAACTCGCTTAAGTCCGCAAAGACTCATGGAAATCTCAGCGCGAGAAGCAGAAAAACCACTGGAAGAGAGGGAGTACTAGCCGCACCCAAAAAAACCTGATATTTATTGAGATTCCTTAAAGACTCGCACGTAGAGTGTACCTCCAGCGCTTCCCAGCCAAAGTTAAACTCACCAATTTGGTGAATCTTTGGCAAGGCATTAAGGCAAGGTCACGGATAAGCCAAGAGTCAGATTAGCACAGAAAAAGAAGGTTTATAGGGATAAATTGGGTACCTCTATCTGTCACGGGACACATGGCTATACCCAAGAACGACTGCCTCATTTTCACCGTAGGGGTCGGGCATGCCCGTCCCAGGGTTTGTGGTTGAGGTGAGCCTCAACCCTGAGAGAAGACGGAGAGGTTACAGGAATTTGAGGAAAAACTTAGAACTTTTGAAACTTCCTTGACGGATTTTATGGGGAGTTAATTGGCAAGAGGTTGTCCCATTTTTTATTTACGCTTTTCAATTTATTTGGCAGGCCTGGAGTAAAACTTGTCCCAGGTGATTATCTTTTGTTTCCAAATCCAATCGATTCGGGCCAAAATATAGCCTTAAAGCCTGCTTAAAAAGCGGGTGTAGAATAGATCTAGTGTCCCTGAGATTTGTTTTCACTGGAGGTTTTTATGAGTTTATCCCATGCAAAAAGATGTGAGGTTTTGCATCAGAAAATTACGAATCTTACAAAGCAATCTCGCCGGGTGGAGGCTGAACTCTTGGATCATTTGCAAGAGGCAGATCGACTCAAACTCTACCTGGTTCGTGGTCATGGTTCGCTTTTTAGGTACGTAGCCGATGAGCTTGGGTACTCGGATTCGGTGACCTCTAATATGATTGCAGTCGCACGCAAAGCCATGGAGATTCCCAAGATGAAAGAAGAGATCCGTAACGGCAACCTTGGGATCGCCAAGTTACGCAAGGTTTGCCGAGTGATCGATAAGGAAAATCAGGAAGAATGGATTGATGCCGCCAACACCAACAGTTCTAGGAATCTGGAAATGAAAGTAGCCTCGTGCACGGAAAATTATGTTCCTAAAGCCAGTGTCCGAGCCGTAGCCAAAGATACTCTACGCTTGAGTCTGGATATTAGCACCGAGTCCCGTGAGAAATTGGACAAACTACGCGACATTCTCCACCAAAAAACCAGGGACTGTAGCCTTCAGGAAGTCCTCGATTTCGCCCTGGAAACCACCCTAGATAAACATGATCCACTACGTAAAGCAGAGCGCAGTGAAAAGCGTAAGGCATCTAGGCCTGAGGCCCCCAAAAAGAAGAGTGGAATTCAAGGTGAAAGTCAAAGTCAGGCGACTGCACAAGATAAAGCCACATGTCCTGTGACAGGTAAATCCAAAAGAAAACCCCTCGCTAAAAACATCGTTGATATGATCAACCGCAGGGACAAAAGACAGTGTACCTATGTAGGTTCCAGGGGAAACCGTTGCACTCAGACCAGCTGGCTTCATTACCACCACCTGATTCCTGTTGCCAAAGGCGGATCAAACCACCCAGACAACCTCAAAACCTACTGTAGTCGTCACCATAGGTTAATTCATTTTGAAATGAGCCGCGATCAGGAAAGGGGCTAATTTTGATGTCACAGACCGCCCTCCCGTTCAAGTATGAAGTCGAAAAAGGAAGCTCTAATCTCACATCTTTGGCGGGATTGCCCCTCTACCTTGAGCTGGCTCATGCTACAAACCTGTTTCGCAATATCCACCGCTGGCTAAAGATAAGAAGGTCAGAGCAGGGATTTACGGATGCTCAGATTTTATCTTCCCTGATCCTGTTACAAATAGCCGGTGGAGATTCCATTGATGACCTTAATCAACTAAGAAGCGATGATGGATTTGTCCGGGTAGCGAACCGTCTGGCTTTAAGTGGGCTTAAGCGCAAGCAGAGGCGTGAGATCGAGAGAAGGTGGAGACGAGGTCAGGAGGTTCCAGCGATTCCTTCAGTGAGCGTGGTACGACGATAGCTCGCCAATTTTCACAATTCTGAGGCCGAAAAACAACGGACTGAATCAGGAGCGTTTATCCCTCCAGGGAATCAGCACTTATCTGTGATGGCAAAAATTAACCTTGCGATTGTAAAATTTATGCAAGGTTTTAATCCCTGCAAAACGGCGACGCTGGACATGGGTGCCACATTGATTGAGACCCAGAAAAAGGGTGCTTTGTACTGCTATAAAAAGTTCCAGGCCTACCAGCCACTCAATACATGGTGGGCAGAGCAACAGGTCATGATTCATGCGGAGTTTAGGGATGGAAATGTTCCAGCCGGGTATGAACAAAAGCGGATGCTCGAAGAGTCCCTTTCTATGCTTCCAAAAACCGTGAAGGAAGTGAGGCTTCGTAGTGATACAGCTGGATACCAATGGAGCCTGCTGAAGTTTTGCCAACAGGAAAATAAGAAAGGGGGACGTAAAATTCATTTTGCCATTGGTAATGCCGTGACAAATGCCTTCAGGGAAGAGGTCTTAAAAGTGGGAGACGAAGAGTGGCGCCCTATTTACTACCTAAGACACAAGGGAACTAAATATGAAGAGGCCGTGGACTCTGGTCAACAGTGGGTAGAGGTCGGTTTTACTCCCAGCGAAGTAGTAAATGAGCCCGAGAGCCGCTGTTATCGCTTTATTGCTGTGCGTGAATCCATGCAAAATGAATTGCCTGGTACTGAGGAACCCACGCTTCCATTTTCGACCTATAAAACCAAAAAAGGGCGCTATAAGCTCTTTGGGATTGTGACCAATATTGAGCCCCTAAAAGATGATAAAGAGCCCGAGGCAAAAAGAGGACAGGTTGGGGTATTCAACGGGGATGAAATGTGGGGCGAGTCTATTATTCACTGGTACCGAGAGCGTTGTGGTCGAAGTGAGCAGGCTCACTCGATCCTAAAAACGGATCTTGGAGGCGGGAAATTGCCTTCATCTAAATTTGGCTCCAACGCGGCGTGGTGGTGGATTTGGGCGCATCACAGGACTTTACATTGAGTTTGAACTAAGTTAAACTAAGTTTATGAAGCTTGTTAACTTACATGAAGCCAAAACTCACCTTTCCCGTCTCGTAGAAGAGGTTGCTGGTGGTGAAGATATTGTGATTGGGAAGGCAGGGCGTCCCGTTGCCGTATTGACTGCTTATAATGAGACTTCAATTCCAAGAAAACTTGGCTACTGGAAGGGGAAAATTAAAATCCATCCCGATTTTGATAGCCTCCCGGAAGAGTTTTTGAAAGCATTTTCAGGTTGATGAAGCTTCTTCTGGATACCCATGTTTTTCTCTGGTGGTTGGGCGATCATCCTTCTCTTTGGCCAAGGGCGAGAGAACTGATTACGGACCCGAAAAATCTAGTTTTTATAAGCGCAGTTTCGACATGGGAGATCGCCATCAAAAAGGCACTTGGTAAGCTTGATGCTCCATCTGATTTGGGTTTAGCAATCGAGTATTCCAGGTTCACTCCTCTGCCCATCACAATTACTCACTCTCTTGAGGTAGAGAACCTTCCCCCCCATCATCAGGACCCATTCGACCGTCTTCTTATCGCCCAGGCCAGAGTAGAAAACCATAGGTTGGTAACCAAAGATAAATGCTTTTTAAAGTATGATCTGAAGTTGATTCATTCATAAAAGATAAGTTACTGGTCTGTCCCTCTTTATCCTTTAATGCTATTGCCTTGATTTTGAATATCTCCAGGATTGAATTTAGATGACCTCAGGCATTATTCTTAGTCCAAAGCGACAGGTATTTATCAAAATGACTCTTTTACTTCTAGTTTTGCTTGTTCTGGCCCCATCTCCCCTTGCAAGAGAGTCTATTCCTACGGTTCAGGAACTTTTGGTTTCCGCAGAGAAGGGCGAAGCTTGGGCTGAATTTAGCATAGGTCTTCATTACCGCGAGGGAACCGGGGGAGTAGCACAGGATCTATCAAAAGCTTTGGATTGGTGGAAAAAAGCTTCCTTTAAGGGCCATAGTCTGGCCCAGTTTAACCTGGGAACCTGGTATTACCGTGGGGATGGAGGTTCTAAAAAAGATCTAATTCAGGCTTATATTTGGCTGGAGCTTTCATCCAGGCAGTGGTTGTCTCAGGCTGGAGAACTGCTTGAGATTGTCAAAAATGAGATGATCCCCGAGCAGATCAAAGAGGCTCAGGAGGCTATAAAAGGGGTTGAGATAAAGGTCTCGATCCAAACTGCAGGCGAGGCTGGCATCAGGGCTCAGTTTGAAATTGCGAAGCGTTATCAAAGAGGAGAGGGGAGCCCGAGGGATCCGGCCAAGGCCGTTGAGTGGCTTCGTAAGGCTGCGAGTAGTGGACATTCAGGAGCCCAGTTTTCATTAGCCGTATCGTTTGAAAAGGGCCAGGGAGTCACACTCGACGAAGAACAGGCCCTGCATTGGTTTCGTCGGGCTGCTGCTAAAGGAGATCCAAGAGCATGCTATAAACTTGGATATCGCTATTTTACAGGCAAGGGAGTGACTCAAAACTTGATTTTAGCCCGGGCCTGGCTTCAGATCGCGGATACGGGTGGATTGAAAGCAGCACATAAGTCGTTGAATTCCCTGGATAAAAAGTTAGACGAGGATCAAAAAAAACAGGCTCAGGCACTGGTGGACGCAGGTGTGCTAACCCTGTTGAATGGCCCCTGGGAGCTCATGCCGATCCCTGTCCATTTTGAGATCCGTCCGCATGGTTTGCTACGAGAACTACCTGACCCATCTCTTGTATCGGGTATGGATCGCTCTTTTTCTGCCGTCTACGAGGTTTCATTCTCAGAAGTTTCGGATTCAAAGGAGGCTTTAAAATGGGAGAAAACCAGTGCCAAGCAGGGGGTGGCCGAGGCTCAATTTCGACTGGGAATGCGATACCACACTGGTATAGGGCTTGCCAAGGATT
>CAZRLV010000090.1:3712-4833 GCA_964600955.1 uncultured bacterium | reverse complement strand
CACAGGCGGCTTATTGGTATTCAAAGGCAGCTGAAAAAGAACATCCGGGAGCTCTCACAAAACTAGGTTATCTATATATTCAAGTTCGGCGCAGTCGTCTTCCTTCAGATGGTTCCAGTCCTTCGCAAACTACCAGGACAGGAACGAGAAGCAAGCCCACAAAAATTGATACAGCCGAAAAGCTCTACGCAGAAATCCTGGAAGGATATAGGGAAGCCTACTCAAGGGCGCTTCCCTTATTTAAGAAGGCCTCCAATCAAGGCTATGCAGAGGCTCAGTATCTTTTGGCTACCTTGAATTATCGCGGACATGGATTGAAGCGGTCGCATTCAAACGCTTTGGGGAGCTATCGCAAAGCTGCGATTCAAGGCCACCTCAGATCACAGTATATGCTGGGCATGATGCTGGTTCATGGTCAGGGGGGAGAGGTGAAGCTCGATCTTGGATTAAAATGGCTGAATAAGGCTGCAGATCAGGGCTTGGCCGAAGCGGCATTTGCCCTGTCGCTGCTGATGAAACCCCAAGATTCAGGTCAAGAGCCAGTTCAGCCGATTTCCAAGCGACTGCGAGAGGCTTCTAAGGGGGGAATTGCTCGCGCAAAATATAATCTGGCGCTTAAACTTACCCAAAAGAATCAGGAGCCCGAGAAGGTCGTCGGTCTCTATAAAGATGCAGCAAAAGCGGGGTTGGCACAGGCTTATTTTAATCTGGCCACGACTGAGTTTTTAGTCAGGGACCGCTGGGCCGATGCTCAAATTCTGGAGTATTATCTTGAAGGAGCTCGCAATAATGATCCTCGCTCTCAGTTCCAGGTGGCGATGCTCTACAAAGAAGGCAGAGGTATTGCCAAAGACCCTAAAAAAGCAATTTTCTGGTTAAGAAGGGCTGCGACTCTGGACCATGCTTTGGCCCAGGCCCATCTTGGCATGACTTATTTGACGGGCCAAGAGGGAGCTGAGCCGGATTTTCAAGAAACAACTAAATGGTGGAAAAGAGCAGCTTTGCAAAATCATGGTTTATCGCAATACAATCTGGCCCACCTCTACACCCAGGGGCATGCAGTTGGGCGGGATGTGGTTCGAGCCCATGGCTTGTTAAAAATTGCCTCGAGTCATGGGATT
>CAZRLV010000090.1:0-3702 GCA_964600955.1 uncultured bacterium | reverse complement strand
CTTGGTGCTGATGCGCTGGTTCCACTGCTCTCAAAATCTGAGCAAGATCGTTCAAAAACTCTGGTTAAAAATGGGATTTCAAGTGTTTTGGGGGTTGAGAAGGCCATAGCCTTGGTTCAAAAACCAAGACCCAAGACCAAAAGACCAATGCCCTTGAAAAAAATAGCCAAAAAATCTGCTGGAGACAGGCTTGTGGTGGCGGCCAAGGGAGGCGACCCAAGGGCAGCCTATGAGCTTGGCCTGGAGTTTCTTGGGCAGGGGAAACGTAAGAAAGATTTGAAGCAGGCTCATTTTTGGTTGAGTAAAGGGGCAGAGGGCTCTGAATTTAAAGCCTATTTTGAATTAGGAAAGCTGTTTGAATTGGGGCAGGGGAGTGATCAGTCTCTAGACAAGGCCTTGGACGCTTACGCAAAGGCAAAAGAGGGTGGGATTCAGGCGGCCGGGAGTCCGTGGACTCGTTTGATCCTGAAAAAGGGAGATTCTCACTACAGAAATTATGAAAATACCCAGGCCATCAAGTTTTACCAGCAGGCTTTTGAGTCGAATTCAGCTTCATTTGATGTTTTATTGCGTTTGACACGAGCCTACAATTCCCTGGGGCTCGATTTTGCAGATTCTGACAAAACCAAGGATGCTGAAAAATACTATAAAAAAACGGTCGAAGTGGCAGGTCAGATCAAAGAGAAATTTCCCAAAAAAGGAGAGGCATATCTTTATCTGGCCATTGGTACGGGAAATCTGGCTAAATCCAAAGGCGGCAGGGACAAGATTAAAATTGGGGCAACCGTAGAGGGCTTTTGTAAAACCGCCATTAAGCTGGATCCGACTTTAGGAATGGCCCATGCGGTTCTAGGAACTTACTACGTGACAATTGCCAGTCTTCCCTGGCTGTTAAAGGCTTTCGCGAAGACTTTTCTAGGCGCCTTACCGGATGTGACAAAGGAGCAGGCTCTTGCTCTCTATCATCGGGCTGTCAAAGAGGACCCTGAATTAATTTATGCCTGGAATAAACTGGGTCTCGTCTACAAACATCTGGGCGACAAAGAGAAGGCCATTAAATTTTATAAAAAAACTTTGAGCCTAAAGCCTAGAAACAGCCAAGACACGCGAACCCTCAAAGAAGCCAAGAAAAACCTAAAAGAACTTGAGTAGACTCCACCACCAAAACCCCATCACTCTTCAGTTTGACCGGCGGACCCAATCGGGGGCTCCATCTTCTTAATTCTCTACCGGCAATGCCTCTATGAGCTTTGTAATTTGAGCTTTATAACGCTCAATCTTATGATACTTGGCCCAGTCTCCTACGTTTCCGTCTGGCTCAGGTCCTGACTCTTCCAGTAAGCCTGAAGGAGGAGAATGTCCACCCGGCAAATGGCTGTCGATTTTGGTTAGCTTTTTCCAGGGAGCTGAATCAAAAAGGGTTTTCATATCTTTGGGACGGCCCTCTCGAATTTTCTGCCAGACAATGGAAATGGCTGGAGGCTCCAGCGTGGGAGTAGCAGTTCCATCTTGTCCGGCGGTCCATTTATCCCAGAGCTCAATGGATTCCGTGGGGACATTGCCGGGGTCATCATCTACCGCGCTTGAGATCCAGGCAACCTTTTCACCTTCGAGTTGAAGCTTTTTACCAAAATGACGGTACCCAATGAAAATCGGGGGGAGATGGGTTACCATGTCCCGCTTCATGGCAACACGCGTATACGGAAATCCTGAGTATTTTTTTGTGCCCTTTTTATTTGTGATTCGAGGCTGTCCAAAACTCACGGCTGAGGCGTTCGGATGACCGTAATTCTCGAGGTACATGGCCAAGATTACGGCACAGGCACCTCCAAGAGAATGTCCTGTTACCACTGTTTTATACGTGGGGTTCATATGAAAAATGGCCTTCCAGAATATTTCCCTTGATGCCTCATAATATCCTTTGTGTAGGCGAATACTGAGCCAGAGGTCTTTTACTTTCCAAAACTTAAAATTAGTGACCCAATTTTTTACATTGGCACTACCCCGAATGGCCAAGGTCTGCTCCTTTTTTTCATGGTCTTTAACGACGAAGAATTGTATATCCGTTCTATCAGTTGTGGTTACGAAGGCATCCGGGTATTTGGCCAGAATCTTGTCTTTGCTCTTAAAAGCCAGTTGCGAGTCATTAACATACTGAAGGACCCTTTCAAGCCGGGCCTTATCTTCGTCAGAAATAGTGGAAATTTCAGCCTGGCCTAGGTCTTCAAAATTGGGAGACTTGGTCCGATCTGAGTGAGTTTCAGGATCTTGAGCCGCAAAATTATAGGCAGACTTCTGCTGACCTGGGATTGGGGCCTCGGCCTGAACCCATGTTGGGCTTAGAATAAGAATAAGTGTTATTAGATTTTTCATAAAGACTTTCGTGGTGATTAGGCCATTTTATCATCAAAGAAACAAAGACATCATAAACCTCAAATAGTGTCGAGTTCCATGTCTACCAAATCCATCAGGCCAGAGAGCTTTTATCTCTTCCTTAGCTTTTATTTGGCTCTTTTGGAAATTCCAGATCCTTCGTGCGGGGATTTCAATCTCTTGTAATTTTCGTCCTGCATTGAAAGCCGCCTGGTCTCTATAGACCTCAAAAGACTCTCCACCCCTTAAAACTACAACTTTTCCAAAATGTCGGTAGCGTATAAATTTTGGCGGCAGGAAGGGGACCGGATCTGTAGAGTTAATCACACGAACTATAGGTAGATCCGAGAGACGTTCAGCACCTTTCAAATTTGTCAGTCGGGGATGTCCAAAAGTAATGATTTTCTGGATTTCAAAACCAGACTCCTGAAGAAAAGAGCCAATAATGATTCCTGCTGCCCCCCCCAAAGAATGACCTGAAATAATAACGGGCGACTCTGGGTTTAAATGGCTTTGCTCCAGGTTAATAAATTCGCGTGCGACCTTTAGAAAACCACTATGAAGCTCAGTTCCGTTGTGATCTTCAGCCTTGATAAACTGGGCGTCCATGAGGAGACTGGCCCAGTCCTTTGTACCCCGTAAAATAATGTGTTGTGGTTGACCATTTTCAGAACCGAGAATCATATAACGAATTTTGGTCAAGGGAAGGTAGCGAATGCGTGCCTTAGGGTAGGTCTTCAAAATGACTGAATCTTCCTGATAAATCAGACGGCAGTCTTTTCCATGTCGGATGAGGAATCGATAGGCTTCAGGGTCAGGAGGACTATCAACTTCTGGCACAGCCCATGACAAACCGGAGCAGAAATAAAAGACTAGATAAAAAAGATGCAGAGCTCGAAGCATAAGGCCTACTCCACCTGACTACGAAACAAGTCCCTTATTTGTTACACTTAAGATAGAGTTGAACTGGGTGGAGGTTGATTATGTTCGGTAGAATAATGCTAGGGGCCTTAGCCCTCGGGGCTGGAGCCGATTATTTACGCAGGAAGTTTTATGAAGAGGGGCCTGACAGTTGTGCGGCCTGCGAGAAAGAATTTAGCTTTCTTAAGCGCCCGCGCAATCTATGTGACCTTTGTGACGCAATGGTCTGCTCTTCCTGTGGCAAGACATTCTTAAAAAAAATCTACCTGTGTTTAAAGTGCACCGAGAAAGTGACCCCCAAGATTGAGAATATCCTGGTGGTTAAATCAGCACGAATCGAAGGCTATTGCATTCTGAATACCTTGGGGAGAATTCAGTCTCAATCCATGTACCGCAAACGCAAGCATG
>CAZRLV010000089.1:0-11310 GCA_964600955.1 uncultured bacterium | reverse complement strand
GGAGCAATAAACAATGATTGAGATTGGTGCACATATTCCAGAGTTTGAGGTTCCGGCTACCCTGAGGGGTAGGGTGGGTTTGAAGGGCCTTTTAGGAAAGCCCTTTGTGATTTATTTTTACCCCAAGGATGCCACCCCGGGTTGCACAACAGAAACCAAGGACTTCATGGGTCTTTATCCTGAGTTTCAAAAAGAAGGCGTGGAGGTTTTGGGGTTTAATCATAACCCTATGAAGGCACATGAAAAATGGAGCCAAAAGCTCCAGATTCCTTTTCCTCTACTTTCCGATGAAGGGCTTGAAGTTATCAAGGCCTTTGGGGTTTGGCAAAAAAAGAAATTCATGGGCCGCGAGTTCATGGGAATCGTGCGCACCACCTATATTATAGGCCCTGAGGGCAAAGTCGTGAAACGCTACGACAAAGTCAAAGTAAAAAATCACGCACAAGAAGTTCTCGAGGAGATAATAGGAAGAAAGAACTAGAGAACTATCGGAACTATAGGAATCATCGGAATGGGGAGAGGAAAAATAGTCTTCATCTTTTGCCTTCCCGATCCTTTCTTATTCTATAGTTCTCTAGTTCCGATAGTTCTTCAAGTTCCTTCTCATTTCTTCAACTACCTCTAATTCTTTCCCATCTCTTAAATCGCTTGCTTAAAGATCGTCGAGAAGACCTTCCAGGCCAGCCATAGCCAGGGTAGGGTGAGGCAGGTTACGATGAAAAGGGTGATGATCCAGCCAAGACTTTTGATTGTTGATTCTGAGTCGTTGCTGTTGCCCTGGGGGCCGTCCCATTTTTTTCTCGGTGGTGGCGGGACTGCGGGTTTTGGGACCTGAGGCTTTTTGTCCGCTTTGGGTTGAGGGGCGGGTTTTGGTTTTTCCCCGATCAAAGCGGACTCATCTATAAGCTTGGTGGACTTGGCTGGAGCCTCCTGATTTTCTTTTGGGGAGGCTGGCTGCGAATTGCTAGAGGCCGGTGGTTTCGGGGCGGAAGCTGTTTTTTTCAGATAATCCAGGACCCAGAAGCTGATTTTTCCAAGCGGGGCCTGTCCATTTCCGGCGTGTTCATGAAGCCAGGCTTTCAAATCCCCATGCTCATGAGTTATTAACTTGGCGTATGCCTTTAAGAAAACGGCTCGTGAATTGTCGTTCTCACAGAAATCAAGCTCTTTGAGAATGGTCTTTTCATCCATTGAAGTTGGCTTGATTTTTCCTTTTTGCAAAGCCCATAGCTTTATTTTCATACAGTATTGTAGCCAATTTTGATTTGTGGGGGACTCAAATTGTGCACCCAGATAAGCTACGAGTTTCTCTGGGTCCAGATCGGGACCGGAAACCAGTTTTTGAAACAGGGCGGCTTTTTTTTGTAGATTGGGCTCTTTGTCTAGTTCAGAAAACATAGGCTTTGAGGTGTTTATGGCGAAAATCGTATTCCGAGATCTTAAAAACCTGAGGGGAGAACAGTTTTTTCAGCTCAAGATACTGGGCGCGCATACTCAAATTCAAGAACTTCAGAGCGTCTGTCTTACCTGAACTTGCATAGTATCGGCCGATTTTTTGCATCATCACCCTGTATCGGTCACATTTGAACCCCCAAGGCGTTATCGACCATACACTCATAGGTGTTTTTCTCCCAGGTTTTGTCCTTCTCACATAAGTACCTGAAATGAGCTGTGAACACCTTTTTATGCACCACCTCATCTTGAGCTACCCAGCGCATAATCTCACAGATGTCTTGATTATCAAAGCTATCAGAAAGCATACGGTAGGCTCGTATGTTATGAGACTCTCCCATAAGGTTAATCATCAAAACACTGTATTGATCATGATAAGCATCTGGGTCAGGCTTCTCAAAGGTGGTGGCTAAAAAGTCCTCGTCCAGATCGTTGGTACGTACCTTTAACATATTCAAAAGGGCACGCACTGCGTGGTAATGCTTCAATTCCTCATGACATTGCTGAACATTCCACAGGGCAAAGGGGTGCATTTGACCCACGTGGTACATGTTTTGGTAGCCAATGGTATAGGAAAACCCCTCGCAGTAGGCAATTTCCTTGATGATATCAACGAGCTCATAATCATTGTCGGTGATCTCGACTCTTTCCAGTTTTCCTACGTATTCCTGAACATCTTGAAGATGCCAATGTATCTTTTTTTGCTCCGATAAATAGTATTCATAAGGGCCGGTTTCAAAGCTCTCGGAGTATTTTCTCTTGCGCTGAATCTGAAGATAGGCTTGCTTGAGAATTTTATCGTTCTCAAGGCCTAACTCATCAATTACCTTAGATATATTATTCCCATATTGCGAGAGTAAATCGGTCATGATGCCCGCGTATTCTTTTTGTTCATCAGCCCCCAGAACAAAGTCTCGGCCTAACTCAATGGGAACATTTTCTCGACCTCCTAATTCCTGCTCCCTGCAATAGCTATTAAAGTCCTGTCGACACTGATTGACCCAGCCGGAACTACAGTTTTCTAAAGCCCCGGCAAGCCGACCGAAATCCACAAATTTTTCCATATAATAAAGCTTGGGCGTGGCTTCAATATCCCAAGTTTTTCCAAGTTCGGGCGAAAGCTTCCAGAGTTTATGTAGTTCTGAAACGAGATAGCGCAGTTGTACATCGTAGTGCTCACCGAGGAGATAAAGCCCCTCAAGGGGTTTGCGTCGATCCTCAGTAACTCCGTCGCCCAGAAGTTCGATCACCTTTTTTTCCACATAAGCCTGTTGCAGAAGGAAAAAGAGCATGAGGTCCATGCGCTGCATGCAGTTTTCTTTTTTGAAAAAATAAATCTCGTTGTTTAAAACATTAAAGGGGTCAAAATTCTTTGCGGGTTGTAAAAGATCAAAATAAAACTGCACTAAAGTCAGGATTTTGAGCTTTTCGGCATGCATACTCAGCATCCCATGCACCAAGGAAGACTGACGAAAAAATCGTGGGGGGAAAAAGCGCAGCCCGCGAATACTGCCAAACATCCACTGCACAAAATACTGATAGACTTTAGGAAGGCCTTCACGCAAGCCCCCCTTGATGTCCTCTGGGTTCAAACTGTCTTGATGCGACCAATCAATATTGAGAGAAGTAAAGCCAATGGTGAACTGGTCATAATTCTCCCAGTTATGGCCCTCGTCTTCAGACTTGAAATTAAGATATTCCTGAGAATACTCATGATGGAAAATCAAATCATTCTCAACCCGATCAATCCGGTTTTTAAGCTCTAATAAAGAATCCATGATTTTTTTGCCCCCGAGTTAGCTGTTCTTATTATACCTCAAGGGCAATCCGTCTGAAGAAGAGTCAATGCTCTATTTCCGTCATTCCAGACCCCGATCTGGAATCCATCTTTCTCTTTTCTTTTCTTCAACTACCTCGAATTCCTATGCTACCTCTGATCCCTCTGGTTCCTGGCCCCCTACACCTTCCCCCCAACTAAGGATCCGTTGAACCCCCCGAATCCTGCGGCGTTGGTGATGAAATGATTCACCTCTTTTTTGACACCCTCGCGGGGTACGTGATTGACGTCGCAGCTTTTTCCAGGGGTTTTTAGAAAGACCGTGGGTAGAACAAAATCATGCTTCATTTCCAAAAGCCCGGTGATGAAGTTTAAGGCCCCGGCTAGCGAGAGGGTATGCCCTACATAGGATTTCATGGAATGCACCAAGGGTTTGGAGGGGAAAACTTCATTAATGGCCTGACATTCGCTGGAATCATTCACGAAAGTCCCCGTCCCGTGGGCGATGACCACATCGATTTCCTCCTGAGTCAATCCAGAGCGTTTCAAGGCGGTACCCATAGCCTGAGCTAAGCCCTTACCATCCGGGGGAGAATTGGTTACATGGTAGCAATTATTGCTGGTTCCATAACCCTTGACTTCGGCCAGGGCTTTTCCCCCTCGTTTTTTAAGATGCTCCTCGGATTCGAGAATCACAAACCCGGCCCCCTCTCCAAGAACCGTTCCCTTTCGCCTGGCATCAAAGGGAATACAACTTTGGTCTGGGGATTTGGCGTTGACATAAACGCCTAGTTTGGAAAAGGTAAAAGCCGAGATAAAGGAGTATTCCTCCAGTCCCCCCGTGATTACAACCTCTTGATCACCGCTTTGAATGGCGTGATAAGCCTCACCGATGGATTGAGCCGAGGACGCGCAGAGATTATTGATGGTACGACTTAACCCCGGCACCTTGATCATCTCTCTTAGATAGCGCTCGATCCAGGATTGGTAGCCAAAAAAGGTCTGACTTTGCAGAAGTTCCTTATTCAAAGAACCCCGGTTGAACATGCGCTTCATACCCCGGTCCACGCAATAACCCAGATTGAATTCCTCCCATTTATCTTCCCCTTTGCCCTGGGGGTAGAGATTGATGAAACAATCAAGAACGTATTCGTCCCCGCCATAGAAGTCGATGCCCAAGATAATAGCTATTTCTTCCAGGGTTGAGCAATCCAGCCCTGACATTTTAAGGGCTTCCTGAAAGGCGCGGCGAGTGAATACAGAGCGTCTGGCCCGGTAATATTTGCACTCTTCTTTTTCTTCATTCGTGAAGCGCTCTTCATCCACCAAAGCAGCAATGCGCACATCAAGATTGTTCCAGGGCTCAACAATTTCAAGACCGGATTTGAGGTTTGAGCAGTTCTCCCAATACTCAGAAGAGTCCAGCCCATTTCCACAACAAAGCCCATAACCACTAACAAAAACAGGTTTATTCATAATTTAATCCCTTCGGAGAAAGGGGGAAAAGAAGTAGGAACTAGAGAACTATCGGTAGCATCGGAATGGGGAGAGGAAAAAATAGTCGCCATCTTCTGCTTCCACCTTCCAACTCTTTTCTTATTCTATAGTTCTCTAGTTCCTTCCCCAATTCCCGTCATTCCAGACCCCGATCTGGAATCCATCTTCTCATCCTCTATATCCCACGTAGCAAAATCCCTGGATCCTGAATCAAGTTCAGAATGACGGCGGTGGGGGCTTCTTCTTCTCTTCTCCCATTCCGGTGATTCTTTAGTTCCGATAGTTCCATTAGTTCCTTCTTGAAGCTCTGCTTCCTTCTTCAAGAACTTCCCCCTTTTAGATAAAAACCCATGAAATCCAGACCCTGTCCTGGCGGCATAGGTCGAAATGCGAGGGTGAGGCGGGCTGAGGCTACAGATTTATCGTCTACTGAGGCCGCGCAGATGAATTTGAAATTGGGATAGACCATGAATTCTTTTTTAACCTCAATTTTAAGCACACAGTCTGGAATAACCATCTCGGTGAATTTGGCCCGATCCACCTGAATCAGCGTGGGAATCACGGACTCAAGTGGCTTTTTATGCTCCATCATCAGACTCACAGCATGCTGAGCCATGGTTTCAACGATCAAGGCCCCCGGAAAAACAGGAAACCCAGGAAAATGATCATTAAAAATCGACCAGGACTTCTGAACCCGAAGTTCACCCTCCAGGGATTCCTTATCTTGAGAGACAGTAAAATTTTCTAAAAAAACATAGCGCATGATTATTTTAAAGAAGGAACTATCGGAACTAAAGAATTATCGGAATTAAAAGAAAGGAGGGGCATGCCTTGTAATTCAATCAGCATGATTTTCTCTCATGTTCAATTGCTGCATAATACTTCCGCAGTAATTTGCTGGTATCTTCAAGGTGCTCTTTCAAATATGAGCCATCCAGAAAACCCAGATCTCTTGCTAGAATGATATAGTACCTGCATTCCTCCAGTGAACTCTCTGCAATATTTAAGAACTTTAGTTTGTCTGGAACACCTCTTCGTCTAAAGCCTTCAGCTATATTTGCTGGAACTGAGACGGCAGCCCTTCTAAATTGAGAAGTCAGGCCATAAAGTTCGTCTTTGGGAAATTCTTTAGTTTGCCCGTAAACTCGCAGCACAAAATCATGCGCTTTCTGCCAAACCAACAAATCCTCAAAACTCTTAGCAGGCTCCTTCATCCCCCTCCTTGCCCATTCCGCCGCTTCCCCTAGCTCCTCTTTTCCCAACTCTTTCCCCATTCCGATGCTACCGATAGTTCCGCTAGTTCTTTAGTTCCTCTTTTCCCCCAAGTTCCTTCCTCCTCTTTATACTCCCCTAAACTTCAATGTCATTTTTTGAATTTCTTCCTTGAGGTAATTTCTGGCGAATTCTTTGATTTGGCGTTTTTCTATCTCTTGGTCGAGGCCCTCTGAGGGGTAGAATTCGCCTTTGATGCTGGAATTAAACATTCGGTAGGAGTGCTCAGAAGCATAGGCTTCCTTTATGGTTTCGGTACGTTCCAGCCGCGCTTTTTTATCGTCCAGTTCTTCCATGACTCGGTCTGCAACGAGAAAATCAAAGCTCGATAGAATCCAGTTCTGGGCGAAGACGTAAACATCAGGCTCAATGGCTTCCACGGTTTGATCCACGAAAGTGAAAACTCTTTTGGATACTTTATCAAGAAGCGCCAAAAACGCATCGCGTGAAAGATGAAAAATCCTCTCAACCCGTGCGAAAGAGCGGCTCAACTCTTCGACTTGCTCCGACTCCATCACGCTTAGGGCACGTGCCAGATTGGGGTGGGCATTGGAAGATTGCTTGAGAAGGTCTGGCAGATGCACCCCGGTATCACCTGGTTCAGAGAGAATCTCAGAAAACTTCTGGCGCATGAATTCTTTTTGGAGGTTTTCCATGGTTTTGGATTTGAGGGTACGGCGGGCGGTCTTTAAGTCCAACCCAGCTACGTGCTCACGATGGTTTTTGATGAGATGTCCCATATATTCGAGCACTACATCTTTTTCCATAGAGAGGTTGTTGAGCATATAAAGCAGAAGTTCACGCTTTTGTTTTCCCTTGAATTCCTTCTCCAGGACATCTACAAACCATTTACGTCCGGCTGTGCGAAAGACATCGGAATAGACCTTCAAACGCTTGTCAAGATCCTTGATGAAGGTTCCCAGGCCGATATGCAGATACCGATAAAGAAAACCCTCCTTGAGCTTTGAGGATTTAGAAAAATTACGCACTGCCAGCTCGGCTTTTTCACTGGTTTCAAAAGGCAGGTCTCCAAAACCAATGCTTTGGTTCAAGCGCTCGATAAAGAAGTCGAGATGTTTTGCTGGCTTGGCGCTGGCCGGGACTTTTTTGACAAACTCAAGAACCTCTTTGGCATTATCCTGGATATATTTTTTAGAACCCTTGTTCAAAGCCTTTTGGGCGCCGGGAGCTTGATCCAAATAGGCTTTAGAGTCTTTTAAAAACTCAGCAAGACCCGCCTGCTTTTTTGTAACGAAAAGCTCTGGGTCACGAGTGCAATCTCGAATATCTGCCTCAAATCCCTGTAAGTAGTCCTCTAATACCCCATCAAAATAGATGCGCACCAAAACATTTCGCATATCTTCCTGAAAGGCTTTCTCTTCTACTTTAGCCCTTGGGTCTTCGATTTCAAGGGCGCCATCTCGGATTTTTTCAAACTGAATCTGAATAAAATCGCGTTGCAGGACATCTAAACGAGTTTGTAGCGGAGGGTGTTTCAAGGGGTCTTGGAAAACCTCAAGCCAATCTGAGAGCGGGGCGCGGTCAATTTCCTCGCGGTGTTCGCTCAAAAAATGCTCGGTGAACTGAAGTTTGAGAACATCCTCAAAACCGGGGTGATCAAGAAGGTAAAGAAGGAGTTTCTTGCGGTCCTTAGCGTTAAATTTCTCCAAAATTCTTAGAAAATCCTCGCGGTCATATTTGACGGATCGAAAAAACTCGGACAATCCTGAATCCACCTCTTTATCCGACAGACCGGAGGCCATTTTTTGGATTTTTTCTTTGAGATAAATTTCCAGTAAATCCTGATATTTTTTTACCAGCTCGTCTGTTTTATCCTCGGAGACCCCCAAGAAATCGAACTGCTTTTTCATGGCCAGCTCCATCATGTCATCCATGTGGTTCCCAAGATGGTTCTCGAGGAAGTACTCGGTGAATTCCCGGCGTAGGAGGGCATCAAATTCCTCGTTATTGATGTGGTAATTGAAGTAGATGGAAATTTTGAGAGGGAACCCGTCCATGACAAAATCTTCAATCACTTTGCGGTCATAATCAATACGCTCAAATGAAGAAAACATCTCTTTGGTGTCTTCAAAATTGGTTTCTAAAAAGGCCAGCATCATGGGGTCTGTAATCTTGTATTTTTTAACAAAGGCATCAAGGTCATCGGTGATCACACGCGAGTCTTCTTCAGCTTTTTCGAGATTCATCTTGCCCATGAATTTTTGCATGAACTCATCTTGAAGATCGCCCCCCATCTCGATCTCATCTTCTTCTGGCATGGATTCGAGCATCTCATCCATATAGGTGTTCATATAGCGTGTGATGATCTCATCGAGGTGGTCATCAATGTATTTTTGAGTGATTTTTTGTTGCAGCTCTTTCATTTTCTCTGGGTTATTGAGTTGCATGGCCTCCATAGGGTCGTAATTGTCTTTGATATAGTCCTGGATGAGCTTGTTTCTTAGCTCATGATCATCGAGAATACGCTTGGTTTCATCAATGGCGATACGATCAAAATTATCGCGCATGAAGTCTTCCACCAATTCACCCTGCATGGGGCCGGACTCAACAAAATGTTTGATCTTGTCGTCTTTGAACTGCTGGGTGAAAAAAGTGTCTTTGATCAAAGCCAGAATCTCTTCATCTTCAATATTCTCGCTTTGCTTTCTGATCTCGTCGTCAAAGATGTCACCAATCTGAGAGTCTACCAACTCCTGAATCAGGTTTTGTTGAACGGCTTCATCCGAGAGAATCTGGCTTGCCAGGGCATCCTGGTCTTCTACCAATCCTTCTTCCTGCGCGATTTTCTTAAGAGCGTCTTTATTCTCTTTGACGAATTGATCCAGGATGCCGTCGCGATCTTTATGCACTAATTGCTCGACGATGCGTGATTTTTCATCTTCGTTTAAGATCATCTGCGAGAAAACCTGATCTTTTTCCCCGGCAACGATCTCTTCAAAAATACGGGTTTTTTCCTCTTCGAAGATATTGGTGATAAAATCCAGGCCTTCTTTTTCAGAGAATTTTGAGAGAAGGTCCGAGTATTCTTCATTGGTGAGCCACTGGGCTAGATGTTCCCGGGTTTCTTCCAAGACCCTTGCCCCCAAAGATTCACGATTTTTCCAGGCGAAGTCTTCAATAGATCCCTTATGCCCGGCGACGGCCATCTCTTTAACCACCGCATCGCGTTTTTCCTCCAAGATCTTGCTTACGATGTCCTCGCGGCTGTCCTCAAGAAGGTGGTCCATAATTTCAGTCTGCCTGCGCTTGAAGATTCTCAAAACCAGATTTTCGCCCCCGGAATCCACAAACTGAGCCGTAACCTGATCCTTGCGATCTTCTAAAATTTCGGAAATGATCTCGTCCTTCTTGTCTTTGAGGAAGGTATCAAGAATATCTCCTTTTTTATTTTCCAAAAACTCATTGAAGATTCTGCCCTGAGCCGTTCCAGCTTCTAGAAGCTTTTTGACATTGATCTGCTTTTCACCGCCTAAGACAAAGCGTTTCATGGCGTCAGGCGAGTTGAGATCAAGCTTGTCCTTGAGAAAGCCCTTGACAATATTGGTCATGAGTTTGCGGTCGGTGAGCAGGCCTTTGATTTTCTCCGAATCAATGGACTGATAAGCGTTTCGAATCACATCTTGCATACGCGAATCCGTGATTTTATTATCATGGATCTGTTCTTCGATTTTTTGCTCTTTAATAGAATCAAAGTTTTTTTGCAGGAAATCCTCAATGGAATTGACATCAAAAAGTGCATCGGAGTGTTTGTCGAGATCCACCCCAGAAAGGCCGGGGTCGAGTTGCTTTTTAATGATATTGAAAAAGTTTTCAACCTTGAGTTGCGGATAAGCGACACGATCTTTTTCGCCATCGGACATATCCTGAATATCCGAGCGACGAGACATCCCCAATTCCTCAAGAATCAGGCCGCGCATCTGCTCATTGGTGACCTCTTTTTGAATCGAGGTCTGGATGGTAAAGAAAAGGTCTAAAAACCCCAAAGAGTCCAGACCCAAATCATCAATCAACAGGGTCTCAGGCGAAATTTCATCCTCATAGCCTGTAATATCACGCAAAGACTCATCAAGAAGAGCATAGATGTCTTTGTCATTAAGGTTAACTTCCAATAATTTATCGAGGTTCATGATTTAACTCCGTTTCACTCCGTTATCAGGAATCAGAGGAAGCATAGGAATCAGAGGAACCAAAGGAATGGAGAAGTTTTGAGGCCACAAAACATCGTCATTGTGATCCCCGATCCGCAATCCATATTGGTCTGCTCTTTTCTTCTACTACCTATGTCTCCTCTCTCATTATTACCATGCCGCGCCCACGTTAATTTTTATCTCTTCATTTCTCTGATTCTCGAATTTCGTCATTCCTCTAATTCCTATGCTTCCTTTGATTCTTGAATTTTATTTCCTCTGCTCCCTTGACCCTCAGAGCATGTATCCCCCATCGATATGGAAGGTTTGCCCGGTTATGTAGGTAATTTCATCCTGGGACAGAGCGTAGATAAAATTTCCTATTTCCTCGGGTTTTGCGACTCTGCGCATGGCGATGCGATCAAAAAGACCCTGATCTTTTTTATTGTCTTTGACATAGTCGAGAACGCTTTGGGCCATGTCGGTTTCCACAACGCCGGGGGCTATTGCGTTAACCATGATGCCCGCTCTGGAAAACTCCTGAGCACCGACTCGCACCAGAGACTCCATGCCGGCCTTTGAGACGGAATAACTGAGCTGTCCGCGCCCTCCCCTGCGAGCCGAGACCGAGGAGATAAAAAACATCTTACCTCTTTTTTTGTAGTACATGAGATGACCGATTTCACGAAGAAAAATATAGGCCCCTCGCAGGTTTGTGTTGAGAACCTTGTCATAGTCCTCTGTTTTGGAATGAATACAGAGCGCATCAATCGTAATGCCTGAACTATAGATAAAAACATCGAGCTTTTTACCCAAAGCTTCCTTGAACTCTCCAAAAAAGCGCTTGATCTCATCTTCACTTTGCACATCAAGTTGGCCGGCAAACCACTGCTCCCTAGGATAAGCCTCCAAAAAATCAGGATGCGTGGAATTATAAGAAACTCCAACTTTCCAGCCCTTTTGCAAAAAAGCCTCAGCTGTAGCCCGCCCAATCCCACGTGAGCCCCCAATAATCAAAGCTATTTGTTGTTCCGACCCAGCCATATTTTCCTGTCCACCATCATTTGCCGCCCCCTCTCTGTCATCCTCCGGCCCCCCTTTGTCATCCTACGGCTCGACCGGGGGATCCATCTTTAAAATCAAGAGTTCAGGAGACAGAATCCA
>CAZRLV010000088.1:0-11410 GCA_964600955.1 uncultured bacterium | reverse complement strand
TAATGGGGAAAGAGAGTCGATCAAAAAAAGTTCAGAGAACTCCTTACTCAGGAGTAATTTACACAAAGGCTTATTTAGTCATGTAGTATTTTCGTTTTTCAGGACTCATGCGCTCTATAGCATAACGTAGCATGGTTCTAGGCATGGTTTTTCGGTGTTTCTCAAGAAAGCCCTCTAATGGCTGGATTTGAATTTTCCCCATCTCTCTAAGCATCCAGCCTACGGCCTTATGCATTAGATCCTCTTTGTCTTCTTGAAGCTGATCTGCCAGTTTCAATAATTCCTCAAATTCACCCGATTTTAAGAGCGTAAAGGTACTGAGCACTGCGATTCTTCTTTCCCAGAGGACGCATGACTCTACTAATTTAAAGATTAATGGCCTTTTGGATGGGTTTTCTAGAAAATGATGTCCAAGGATTTTTGGGGCGGATAAATCAACTAGATCCCAGTTGTTAACCCGATCAAGATGGGAGAGGTAAAATTTCACAATCCTGTTTTTTTGATCAGGAGCTTTTTCTTTTCCGTATTGGTGGACCAGAATCAAAAGTCCCGTTAAACGACATTCATGAAGCACACTGGACAGCAAATACTCGATTTCAGCCAAATCAAGTCCGCTGTACTGTTTGGCGATGCGACGCTGCTCAGGAACCCGAATACCGAGAAATTGATCCCCTTCTCCATATTGACCGGGTCCTGTTTTGAAAAATCTGGATAAATGCTTGGCCTTTTCAGGGCTGCCCAGTGCTTTGAGTTCGTTGAGGACAGACTTTGCATTCAAGTTTTTCATAGGACAGCCATTCTACTGTCATCCTACGCCTTGACCGGGGAACCCAATCGGGGGATCTGTCTTCCCCTTCAATGGGTTGTATTCGACTAAACTTTACGACCATTTTGAATGGATCCCCCGGTCAAGCCGTAGAATGACGATGATGGGAGGTTCTTTAAACTAATAAGGTTTCAAGGATAGACCTGATTCTACTACTCTTTACGTTGCGGATAAAGAAGCTTATGATGCAAAGCCAAGATAGAAATTGAATGGAGTATAGTGATGGAGATGGACCCTTTTTTGGCTGGAATTCAGAAGTTTCATAAAAAGCAATTCCAAAAAAATCGCCAGAGCTACCATGATCTTGTCCGCAAAGGACAACATCCCAGGGCTTTGTTTATTGCCTGCTCAGATTCTCGCGTGGACCCGGAGCGCATCACCCAGTCTTCTCCGGGTGACTTGTTTGTTGTGCGCAATGTGGGTAATTTAGTCAGCCCCCATCAACTGTCTCAGTCCACTCAGGCAATTGGGGCTGCCATAGATTACAGCGTTTGTGTCCTTGATGTGGAGCATATCATTGTTTGTGGGCATTCACATTGCGGGGCATGTAAAGCCTTGATGGAAGGTGTGGACCATCCTGAAATGACACATATCAATCCATGGCTTGAGTTGAATTCAGAACTCAGGGATAAAATGGTGGCTCTAAAGGGTCAGTTCAGGAATGAAAACGAGTTACTTCGCTATACCGAGAGAGCCTCTGTTTTACATCAGCTAGAAAACTTGATGAGCTATCCAAGTATCTCTAAGAGGGTTGCCAATCAGAAACTGACACTACATGGTTGGTATTTTGAAATTGAGGAAGGCCGCGTAGAATTCTACGACCCGGAATCGACGGATTTTCACCCCATGAAGATTGACTAAACAGTTAAGTTGGTTCCCTTGCTGGCTTTTTTTCTCTCATCTGCATTGAGGATGGTCTTGCGAATTCTAAAGGCCTTTGGGGTGACTTCAAGGATTTCATCCTCTGCCAAAAACTCGATAGCATCTTCCAGGGACAACACCCTCGGAGGGGCCAGCTGAGCATTTCGGTCGGTACCTGCGGCCCGCACATTGGAATGTTTCTTGCCCTTGACAGGGTTCACAGCGAGGTCGCCTCCACGGGAATTTTCACCGATAACCATGCCCTCATAGACCTTGTCCCCAGGAACCGTAAAGAGGATTCCCCTATTTTGGATTGAATCCAGAGAATAGGCTGCACAAGTCCCGCCAAGCATACTGACCAGCGCTCCGTTTTCACGGACTCTGGGGTCCACCTTGGCCTGAAAAAAACCTTCAAACAGGGTGCTGAGTGTCACTTCTCCACGACAGAGTGTGAGCAGCTTGGAACGCATGCCAATCATGGACCTTGCGGGGCAAGAAAATTCAAGAAAACTGCTGGAATTGCGGGTGTTCATGCCCTTGAGTTTGCCACCGCCCTGCAAAAGACTGTCAATGACCTTACTGGAATACTCGTCCCGAACCTCGACAAAGGTTTGTAAAAAAGGCTCATGCACCTTCCCGTCAATGACTTTGGTTAGCACTTTGGGACGGCTGACACCAAGTTCATAGCCTTCCCTTCTCATCTTCTCAATAAGAATAGAAAGATGTAGTAGCCCACGTCCAGCCACTGTGAAGCGATCCGGACTCTCTGTCGGCTCGATGCGTAGACTCACATTGCCTTCCAATTCCCTTTGGAGGCGTTCACCAAGTTTGGAAGACGTCACATAGCTGCCTTCCTGCCCGGCGAAAGGCGAGTCGTTTACGAGAAATTCCATGGAAAGAGTGGGCTCGTCAATGGGAACGGGGTCCAGGCATTTGGGTGGGTCACAGAGGGTAAGAGTCTGTCCAATTTGAACGTCAGCAATGCCGGTCACAGCTACCAATTCACCCGAAGGGGCGTATTCAATGGGCACGCGCTCAAGTCCGCTGTAAGAAAAAAGACCCTTGATGATTTGCTGCTTTTTCTCCGAGCTTCCCTGGTTTAAAACCCATACCCTGTCATTTTTGGAAACCCTTCCAAGATGGACGCGACCAATTCCGATAGTGCCCATGAATTCATCAGCTTCAATAGCAGTGATTCGAATGGCTCCAGGTTTGTCGTCAATCAGCTCAGAAGGTTCCAGATTTTTCAGGATAAATTCAAACAAGAGCCCCATACCTTCGTTTTTACTATCCGCTTCGCGTTGCACGATTCCATCGCGACCCGAGGCATAAAGGGTAGGGAAATCCAAAAACTTCTCGGGGGCATCCAAATCAATGAAAAGGTCCAAAATATCGTCCTGAACCTCAAGTGCGCGATGATGGGGACGATCAATTTTATTAATGATTACCAGGGGTTTGAGTCTATGCTCCATGGCCTTTTTAAGAACAAACCGAGTTTGGGGCATGGGACCTTCGAGGGCGTCCACCAGTAGCAATACGCCATCAGCCAGACAGAGAACGCGCTCAACCTCGCCCCCAAAGTCTGCGTGCCCCGGCGTGTCAATCAGGTTGATTTTATGTCCCTGATAGCTGAGGGCAACATGTTTAGAGGTAATTGTGATGCCTCTTTCCTGCTCCAGATCCCCTGAATCCATAAACCGCTCGGAAAGCTTGCCTGGGGCTATGGTGTTACAGTGATTGAGTAATTGATCCACGAGAGTTGTCTTACCGTGGTCGACGTGGGCAACAATGGCCAGGTTACGAATGGATTTTATTGACACAGTTTTCCTTAAAAGAGGTTCTCACCCAAGCGTGGACTTAAAAATTGGAGTCGCTATATATACAGAAAAGCATGCGCTTTGTCCACCTATGATAATTACCTGCTATAGTGATTATCATGCGTAAGATTGTTATTCATTCTGCCGGTGGTTTTGAAAAGCTTTGTGTAGAAGAGTTTGTGGAGCCTGAAGCGGGGGAAACGGAGGTGAAGATTGAGGTGGATTTCGCCGGGGTGAACTTCGCTGATTCACTGGTTCGACGGGGTGTATATGAGTCGGCCAAGAAGTATGTGGGTTGGCCCATTACTCCCGGATTTGAAGTCAGTGGAGTTGTTTGCGGGGTTGGAAAATCTGTAACTCGCTTTAAACCCGGAGATTCAGTGGTGGCTTTTAGTCTTTTTAACGGCTATTCCAGCATTCTTGTAGTACCAGAATCCCAGGTGATTCCCCTTCCGACTGGCTTTAGCATGGAGCAAGGGGCCGGGTTTCCAGCGACGTATTTGACAGCCTATTATGCCCTTTTTCAGATTTTCAAGCTTTCCCCAAATTCTTGCTTGCTGGTTCATTCCGCTGCCGGTGGAGTGGGGTCAGCCCTTACGATTTTAGCTACAGGTGCAGGTCATCGAGTTATAGGTATCGTGGGGCAGTCTGAGAAAAAGGGATATGTGCAGGAGCTTGGGGCAGAGAAGGTCTATGATAAATCTTCCTCGGATTTCTCCTGGGAATCCATTTCAAAAGATTATCGTAGCGGATTTGATGCTATTTTTGATGCCAATGGTTATACAACCCTTGGATTTTCTTATGATTGTTTGCGAGAAACCGGAAAGCTGATTGCCTATGGCTCGCATAGTCTCTTGCCTCGTCAAGGCGGCAAAATCAACTATTTGAAGGCGATTTGGGGGCTTTTGAAAACACCAAGATTCAATCCCTTGAATTTGATTACAGACAATAAAAGCATTGCCGGGTTCAATCTGAGTTTTCTCTTTTCGCAAAAAGCCATGATTGCACAGAGCCTGGACGGACTGGCTCAGATCATGCGCCATGGAAAACTCCTGCCTCCACGTGTCCGGGTTTTTCCGGTTGAGGATGTTGCCCGTGCCCACGCCTATATTGAATCGGGTAAAAGTGTTGGCAAAATCGTGCTGGGATTTAGGTAGGGTTGAACCCCTCATTTTTGCCCAATTCATAGGGCTTTACTTTTTTCAAAAAATCCTTACGCTGATACGTTATTAATAATTGACAGGTTTTATTTTTTTACAGGTTTCTAAAGTCTTGGCAGACTTGGAGGATTTATGAACTTGCTTCGAACGACACTGACTCGTATTCTGACTGCAGCTTTTTGTATGCCCATTTTATTTGCGGTGGATTCAATCATTGAAATCCCAAACACGGCTGGAAATCAGCGCATTTTGAGGGAGCTTGATCTTGACTATGACTGCATGGGAGGTAGCGAAGAATCCCTACATTTTCTCATGGATGACAAGGCTCGCAAAAAATTGTCCGAGCAAAGTCTCCTAAAGACAAAATTATTTAGTCACAGTGTCACAGTAGTTGAGGATGTGCGCACTCTTTTTAAGGGAGTTATAGATCAACCTGATCTTGGAATTTATCACACCGTAAAGGAAATGGAGGATGAGCTCAAGGCCACAGCTAAGAACCATCCATCCTTAACCACCCTTAGCGTTGGAGCCAAAACCCATCAAGGCAGACCCATCTATGTAATGGAGATCACGGCCAAGGGTTCAAAGCAGAAAAAAGTCAATTTTTTGGTGACCGGAACTCACCATGCCAGAGAGTGGATCAGCACTGAAGTCCCCCTGGCCTTTATTGAGCATCTTATGCAGGGATATGGCAAAGATGATTTGGTTACCAACCTATTAAACACCAGTGTCATTGTGGTTGTGCCCATGCTCAACCCCGACGGTGGACTTCATTCCAGGCAAACCCAGGTCATGTGGCGCAAAAATATGCGAAAACCCAAAAGAAAATGGTTTACAGGTGTAGATAATAATCGAAATTATCCTTATAAATTTGGGGGGCTTGGCTCTTCGGGGTGGAGTATCTCCGATCTATATCACGGCCCCAAAGCCCTGTCTGAAGTTGAGAATCAACTTGTGGTACAACTTGCTGAGAAATATGGTTTTAAGTCGGCGGTTTCTTTTCATTCCTACTCTGAGCTGATCTTATGGCCCTGGGGATATACAGATAGAATTCAGTCAAAAGACCATGAGATCTTCAAGCACTATGGTAGTGAGATGGGACGCATCATGGGCTATAAACCCATTCAGGCCTCTCGCCTTTACCCAGCTGCGGGAGTATTTGATGACACCATGTATGCCAACTATGGAGTTTTGGCCTACACCATTGAGCTGGGAAAACGATTTATTCCGCGCGCACGGGTTGTACCCCATATTGAAGAAATGAGTATCAAGGCTTTGCGCTATCTGTTTACCAATGCGCGAAACCCTTTTGGGAATCAAGAGGATACGGATCTACGCAAGGTAGAGAGGATTCTTGAGCGCCTCGTTTACTATATGGACGATCCTGAGCAGCACGCATTGATTACTAAAAGCCATAAGGAACTCTCTGATTTTGACCCGGACGTTCTGACCAAGGCCATGGCTGAGTTGAAAATGGACCCGATGCTTAGCGAAGAGATTCTAGAAGAAATTGCAGACTACAGGGCTTTACAAGTCCAGTAGTCAGGATGAAGCTCTATACTGATGTTTATGAGTCCGCTCTTGGACCCATAACTCTGAAGGCTACAGACGATGTTTTATGGAGTCTTGATTTCGATTCAGATCCACATCAGACAAAAATCAGTCCCAATTTATTGCTGGGTGAGGTTCGCAAGCAGCTTGGTGAATATTTCGACGGTAAAAGAAAGCGGTTTGACCTACCCTTTGAAATTCAGGGAACCCCGTTTCAAAAAAAAGTTCTTCAGGCCATGCTCTCAATTCCATACGGGGAGGTGCTGAGCTACTCGGAGCTTGCCTCTCAAATCCAGCACCCCAAAGCGTTTCGCGCCGTGGGAAATGCCTGCAATCGTAACCAAATTCCCGTGATCATTCCCTGTCATCGCATCGTGGCTCTAAATGGAATCGGTGGCTTTGGGTGCGGACTGGAAAAAAAACGGTTTCTCTTGAAATTGGAAGGATCAAAACTTTGAACGTGAAATAGTGGAGTTCTAGTGGGTCAAATATCAAAATAGAATTGATAATCGAGCTCAATGGCCGTCGAAATGCTTTCGCAGACAGGACAAGTTTGGGCGATCTCCTTCAAATAGGATTGATCCGCTTCTGCGATCCCACCCGGTAGATGAAATTCCATCTCCAGTCTTGAGACCCGCCTGGGCTCCGCTCCCATATGTTTTTTAAGTCGCACCGTGCTGCCTTCAAGATTGATTGAACGATCTTTTGATTTGATCCCCATGATGGTCAAAATGCAGGAAGCTAAAGACGAAGAAAGCAAATCAGTGGGAGAAAAGCTGGACCCATCGCCTTGATTATCCACGGGTGCGGCAGTTTGGATGATCTTACCGGAAGGTAAATGGCAGGTTTCAACATTAAGATTCCCAAGATACTTCAATTTCATTTCAACCATTTGATTCCCCTCTGGTAACTACGATCTAATATTAAAATACAGGGAGCAAAAAAACCAACAAAGTCGTAAAAAACTGCCTTGGTCCCTGTCATTCTCCGACTTGATCGGGGGATCCATCTTCCTCTTCTCTTGAATAATTAGTGCTTAACCAAGGTTTTCGACCTTTTGAATGGATCCCCCGGTCAAGCCGTAGGATGACGTGGTGGAGTTTACTCATTCCACTCGTTCAACTTTTCCCATTATTTATATAAGACAGCCGTGTTGCTATGATATAGAAAACTAGAAATTAATCCTCAAGGCTCTACCCAGGTTTAAAAAATGAAGAAATCCAATTTTTTTCTCAGCTCCTTAATAATTACCATTTCAGCCCTTGCAAGTTGTTTCACGGGATTTGCAGTGGAATTGCCCACCGGGTTTAAGATTGATGTCTTTAGCGACCAGGTTCCGGGGGTGCGCTCGTTGGCACTTTCGGAGGATGGGCTTGTTTTTGCCGGAACCCGGGGAAAGCGGGTCTATGCCATTGAAGACATGGACAAAGATGGTAGAGCTGACTTGGTTAAAATTCTGGTGAATAACATGCATATGCCAAATGGAGTGGCTTTTCATAGGGGAGACCTCTTTGTGGCCGAAGTCAACCGGGTATGGAGATTTAAAAAAGGGAAGAAAAAGGATTTTTCCGATGCCAAAAGATCAGTGGTGCGTGGGGATCTTCCCACGGACACCCATCATGGATGGAAATACCTGCGCTTCGGGCCTGATGGTTGGCTCTATGTTCCCGTGGGGGCACCATGTAATGTGTGTACGAAGAAGGACCCCCGCTACGCAGCGCTTTTGCGTATGAAACCTGATGGTAGCGATCTTGAGGTCTATGCTCGCGGTATTCGAAATACGGTTGGGTTTGACTGGGACCCTCGCACCGGCTACCTATGGTTTACCGATAACGGTCGGGATTGGATGGGTGATGATCTGCCTTCTGACGAGCTTAACATCGCAGAGGTTCCCGGACTTCACTTCGGGTTCCCCTATTGTCATCAGGGTGATTTTCCGGATCCTGAGTTCTCAGAGCGGCCTTGTACCGACTTCATTCCCCCCGCACGAAAGCTAGGAGCACACATAGGTTATCGGTTAAGCTAGAAGTAATGGATACAGCGTCAAAACTCCACTGCGTCATACCGGACTTGATCCCAATTGTCATTAAGTTAGTGATCTGTGTTTTGAGAAACCCTGAGTCAATGCCGGTTGCGTGGGGGTGGGAAGTCTCACCGCGTCATCCTGAACTTGATTCAGGATCCAGGGGTTTAGCCACAGGTGGCTATTTAGGCAGGAAGATGGTGTGAATCGAGTTCAGCATGACGCATTTGGGGCATTCATGCCCTTCTTCGGCTTAACCGATAACCTATGTTTAGGACTACAGATTTTGGTGAATCCCGCACCTCATATCCGCCTGGTTTTACCACCTCAAACGCTTCGCGAGAGGGTGCGAAGCCAATGTCTATAAACTGTTTTTCGATGAAGTTTTCTGCAGCCCTCAGGTTTTCCAATTGAAGCACATTACGATGACCTATTGCTTCTGTTAGATGGACAACCGTTCGACTCAGGTTCTGTGAAAGACCATCTAAATGTCGTTTATTAATCGAGACATATTTGTCGACACTGGGCATGGAAACACAATCGCGGATATACAAAATAAGACCCACTATGACTACCGCTCTAAGGATTAACCGGAATTTGAAGGTAGAAATTGCCATAAATTTACCTTTGTCTAGACCACTGTTTTTATCACGGCAGTGAAGTGTTCCGCTAAACCAGAGCTACGTTCCCTATTTTTAACCTTTACCCATTCATGGTACTGATGGCATCATCCACAGCAATCAACGGCTTGACCCATCCAGGGGGTTTAGGACTCTCCATTTCCCAACCCATGGTGTGGAAGACTTCTCTCATGGGAATGGGTTTTCCCTTCTTGCAGAAAAGCCCCTTCACAAGTCCCTGGGCCACGGCTCTTCCCCGATGGACAAAAGTTTGCTCTATATAAACCCATTTGTCATCCCAGAAAACCACCCTGGATTCCACCTGAAGTCTCTGAAATAGGCTTAACCCTCTTCTAAAACGCAGATATGCATTGCCAATCATAGGCTGCCATCCACTAAAAAAAACATGCCGGATCATTCCCAAACGGGCGATCAAATCAACTCTACCCAGATCCATCATACTCAGGTAGATACTGTTACTGAGGTGCAAGTTCGTGTCCAGGTCGGTTGGCAGTACGGTTAAACGCACAATGGACGTATCCATGGGTTTGTACGTGCCCAAATGAAATATGGATTTGAAAAAGACAAGGATAAGACGGAGATAAAGATTCATAATTGCAAAAGCCGAAGATTCTAGCATAAATTAATCTTTCAAGGGTCAGGCACTAGAGTTTATGCTCTCCCTCAATTTCCCAATACTAGAAAGATCCTGCCCACGATGAATGATCCTGTGACGATTCGACCACCCAATCCCAAAAACGGTGCAAACCGGTCGAGGTTCGTGAACCAAGTGGTCGAACTGCCCAAACTGGGTGGTCGAGGCTCTGGGGTTGAGTGGTCGATCTACGCGAACTAGGTGGTCGGTGCTTGAATTATCCACGTGAGAAGGCACTGCCTCCAGGGGCCGCTCATGGGTGCCCAAGTGATTGCCTGAGCAGCGGTTCTCGGGTCACAAAGGATGCGCAAGAGAGGACTTGAACCTCCACGGGGTTGCCCCCACTAGAACCTGAATCTAGCGCGTCTACCAATTCCGCCACTTGCGCTCAGGGTGGCCCGGATTCGGGCTTCCCATAAAATACCCTTGGGTTGGGGAAAATGCAATTTGTTTTAGTGGGGAGAAACGATTACGCTCAGAGATTTAGCGGAAACCTTTAGGCTTTTATCATGGGTCCATAGTTTTGCATTGCACAGAAGCACTGAAGCCAGAAGGTGAATATCCACGTAGCCTAGTCCCTGTCCCATGAGGTTTCTTGACTCTATAAATGTCAAAATCTCATGGGGTTCTACCAGGGGTGCGGCGGGTAGGGCCTTGAGCAAGCCTAGAATTTCTTTTCGGTTTCTTAGGTTTCCGCTTGCTAGTTCTCCGATCACAAATGGATGGGTTAGAATGATTTCTTCATTCAAGGCAGTCATTAGTTGAGAGTTGGATCTATGGAAGTGATTGATCCAGACGCTGGTGTCGACCAGGATCATTCTAGCTCTTTATCCGTTTTCTAGGTGGGGCTTTCAAGTCTTTTTCAGAACCGCCAAGCATTGCCAGACGCTTGGCACTTTCTCTTGCAATTAATGCCTCAAGTCCAAGTCTGACGAGGGAGGTTTTCTCCTTGACCCCGGTTAGGCTGGAAGCCCTTTGAATCAATGCGTCCTCAATATTCAGGGTTGTCCTCATTTTAAACTCCTATGTCTTGTTTATACATATAAGTATGCTGATTTTACATGTATATTGCAAGGTGGCTAGTGTTGCTGGAGGAATGAGGATTGGGGGAAGGAACTAGAAAAACTAGCGCAACTCATAGGTTATCGGTTAAGGCTAAAATACTCATGTAGCCCACTATAGATTCCGTCATTGTGGACCAAGGTTCGCAATCCATCTTCTTGCTTAAACATACTTCTGTAGCTAAATTCCTGGATACCAGATCAAGTCCCAATGTCATCAAGATAAACCCAAGAAGGGTGTGAATGCCCTAAGTTATCGTCATCCTCCGGCTTGACCGGGGGATCCATCTTCCTCTTCTCTTCGATCATTCGTGGGTGACCAAATTTTTTCGACCTTTTAAATGGATCCCCTGGTCAAGCCAGAGGATGACGCGGTGGGGTTTTAAGCGCTGTATCCATTACTTCTGGCTTAACCGATAACCTATGAGTTCCGCTAGTTCTCTAGTTCCTTCCCCAATTTCCGTCATCCTGAACTCGTTTCACACCATCTTCTCTTTCATAACAGTCCCATGTGGCTGAACTCCTGGATCCGTCTCCCGTCATTCCAGACCCCGATCTGGAATCCATCTTCTCTTCCTGCACATACCATGTGGCAAAACCCCTGGATCCTGAATCAAGTTCAGGATGACGCAACGGTGGTTTTTTTCTTCAACCTTGAATTCCTCGACACCTTGGGTCCTTGAATTCTTGATTTCAAGGATGACGCGGTGGCCTTTCCCATTAAATAAGTTTTCAGACTTTATGGTAAAATCCGGTCGGTTTTGAGTTTGGGATGAAAAAGCCACCCAAAAACGGATATTAAGGAGATTAAATCATGGCAAAAATCATTTGGACTA
>CAZRLV010000087.1:0-11433 GCA_964600955.1 uncultured bacterium | reverse complement strand
GATCAAAAAAAGTTCAGAGAACTCCTTACTCAGGAGAAAGAAAGAATCAGAAGAAAAGAGCGGAAAGGCGGAAGATGACGGGCTTTGGGTGGAGGAGGGTAACTGGGTTTAGGGGGTAGGTTATGAGGGGCTACTCAGGGGATTCTTGCATGGGCTCTTGGGGGCCTGATTGGCGTACATCCCCATGACTCCAGGCTTCGTACCTAAAATATGATAGGTTTGTAGGGGGTCATCAATTCCCTTGACCTGGATCAGGTCCATTTTTTCAAAGAGTACGAAGTCTTTAACACCCTCAAAAGTGGTCTCATTAATCAAAAGGCCGTCTGTAGGAGCCTTGGATTCTACGCGCGCTGCCGTATTAACAGGATCTCCGTAGACATCATTTTCTTTGACAAAAACCTTGCCGGTATTCAAGCCGATGCGCGTGTGAACGCGCTCGGCCTCCACCGTCATCTCATTAAACACGTTAAGCTGACGCTGAATTTCGATAGAAGCCAGAACGGCATCAAGGGGGGCCTCAAAGGTATACATGAAACAATCCCCAATCTTCTTGATTAGGTTGCCACGAAATTTTTCACCAATAGGCTGAATGATCTTTCCAAAATCATCGAGCATGAGCATGATCTCAGAGATATCCGAAGTGTTTGAGCGTTTGGTAAACCCGGCGATGTCGATGAAGAAAACCGTAACTTCCTTCATGTTTTTCTCCATCTCAAAGCGAGTCTTATTGTCCATGCGCGCCGATCGCATTTGATTGAATAAAGCCTCAAGGTTTTCCTTTTCCTGCTCAGCTAACGTACTTAGCTCTTCTTCAGCTGACAAAGGCACCTCTGGCCGCTCTCCTGTCCTGAGGAATGTGAGCTCTGCCGTAAGAAGGGCGCGGTCCCGCTCTTGATCAAAAAGTTTTTCCTGAGCAAAATAACCCACAACCTGCTGATGAATCTGAAAGGATTCAGATTTAAGAACGGAGCCCAGCACATCCCGCCAACAATCCTTTATCTCTCCCCGACGACAATAATGAATGGCCTGATGACAAAGTTGGTCATCACCTGACCCCAGGGCATCCGTTAGCATCTTAAGCCCCTGCTCCTCTTCAAGCCTTGCCAAAACATAACCGAGTCCCAGCCGAAATGAACTGTTCTCATCCTTAAGGCATCCGTAAGCAAGATCTTTTAGAACACCGGAAACCTCAGTCTCCATAGAATCCACTCCATCTGCTGTGGCAAGCATAAGCTCAAGATCATGACCTCCAAGTCGGTAACTCCCGCCTCTTAATCGCTCGGACAAGGCCTCGGTGTAGGAGGTTAAAGCTCCACGTGCCAGCAAAAGCTGGAGACGCTTGATCGAGTCTTCCGACAAAGAGCCATAACGGCCTTCTTCCAACTGATAAAGAATACGAATCCAATCCTCACTCACAGGTGGAGGGCTGGCTTCCAGCAAAGAGAGAGTGACCGAGACCAAAACGGCGGGAAGTGTCCCCTGGCTGGCATACCTTTCCCTGAGAAAGTCAAACTCAGTGCGCTCAACCAAAGGGAGATCTTCGAAAAGCTTTTCCTGTTCTCGATCCTCAAGGACATGCATATGGTCCAGGCAAAATCTCAAACCCTCTTTTTGACCCGATGAGGCAATGGCCTGCAAAGCAACGTGGGCAGATTTTTTGCCGCCCGGAAAAAAAGCAAGGGTCTCATAGAGTGGGGCAAGAACCTTAAAAAGCCTGGAACCTAAGATTGAGGGGGCAAATTCAGCCAAAAATCCTGCTCCGTCAAACACTTCCTCCATAGACTCCTCAAGATTAATTCTGCCACACTCGATTCCAAGTTGTGACCGGGTTCTGCCGTCATCAGTTATCAACAGCTTGATGACTGATCCCAGCAAAGCTTTTTGTCGGTCAGAATAACTAAGTTTTAGTTTTTTGATAATAGAAATAATCAAGTTTCTCTTTTGATCATCCGGTGGGTTGGACTTGAGATATGCGATCACTGCTGTAAGGAGATTCGCGTTTCCCAGGGTTTCAAAGAACTCGGTAAATTCCTTGCGGGGATTTTGACCAGTGGGAATCAATCGTGTTTTACGAGTCTCTTCTAAGATTTCGCGGTAATGCGTCAGCAGTTTTTCAAGAACTGATCGAATGGATTTACGGCTGGCCTCATCCTTAAAAATCATAGGAATTTTGCGCGTGAGAAGATCGCGCTTCATTCTACGTATTTTGTCCGTGTGGGATTTCCCCATTAGCAGGGCTGCGAAAGCCTTGGATGCAAAAGTCTGAAATTTATTGAGATCTATCCTTGACAGAACCTTTACTGAGAAACCAACCTCCTCAACCTCTTCGGAACGACAGCCCTGGATGAGCTTTTCCTGAATACTGGAAAAACCGGACTGAGTGGCCTCATCCGGCTTATAACAGTCAAATAGAGCTAAAACCACCCATAAGGATCTTTCACCTAGGGGATCAGCAAAGGATTTGTAGAATTTATAGAGAGATACAAAAAGGTCCCGATTCTGAAATTCCTTAAATGAGCTCAGAATTTGTTTTACAAAGGATTCATCTTCCTCTACCTCGATAAAGCTCTGCCATTTGGTTTTGAGATACTCATAGTCCCGGGCAACCACCAACGCTGCTGTAGCCTGTCTGCGAATTAGATGTGATTTCTCATCAAATCCAGTCCGAGAGCGCAGAAACTCCTTGGTTTCCGCATCCACCTGCGCCACCCCCCCCATAGCAAGTAATAGCTTTTCGCGAACCGCATCCGAAATGTCTTCGCGGTAAGCAGAGTGTAAAAAAGTAGCGTATTCTGGAGTGGGGGCGTTGCGCATGTTTTCCAAAACACGCATCTTCAACTCATCGGATGAGTTTTTAAAAAGGTTTTGATACTGGACTTTCAGCCCCTCGGCCTCAAGCTTATCAAGAGTCTTCAGAGCTGAAATCGCGATCTGTGAATCTTTGTGAAACAGATCCTTGGAAAGCTGGTCTACAAGAGGTAGTCTACGCTGGACTACAATCTTGTTCAGTGTCAGAATTTCACGCTTTTGCAAAGCGGGCACAGACTTCCTCTATTCAGTTTAAGAACCCAAAGACCTTGGATCAAGCCTTCCCATAGAGTCAGCTCAAGCGAAAAAACCTCTGGGAAGATCTTCGCCCGTCCCTGAAGATCATATATAATAAGCCCCATGGAAGAAATTCTTCTGCTTTTTTTGATCTGCCTCTTAGGCGGCTCCGTAGTCTATCTTTACTACTATCCAATTTATACCATTTGCGCATTACTGGCAACCGTGACCCTGACATACCGGTGGTGGCAAAAAAAGCAGGCCCAACTGGATTATGAAGCAGAGGAGAGACAGCGCCTTGAGCGTGTACAGCGTTTTCCTTTGCTGGCCAATGTCTATATCTCGAATTTCGAATTTACTCTAAAATCTGAAATTGAGCGTCTTAAAAAAGATCTAAAAATCAAAGGTCAAAACGAAGTCTTGGAAATGCTCAGGTCCATGGAAAGTGCTGTTTTTGAGAAAATTCTTCCCAGAAAAACAGGCCTTTGTGAAAGTCTGGATCAATTCACTTCTAACAATCCACTCGTACTTGAAGACAGGCTTCGCGACCACGAAAAGGAACTTGCTGAAGCCAAAGAAGACGGTATGCGCAAAATTCTCAAGTCCACTATTGCCAATATCCAGGAGAAGCGTGAAATTCTAAAAAAATCTGAAGAAGATCTAATTTATTTTTACTCTCAGATCCAAAATATTTTACTTCAGATTGAAAATATGCGATTGAAGTCTTCACGCCTGACGCAGGGGGATCAGCTGCTTTTGGATTTAAAGCAGGATGTGGACCATACGCTTGATGAAATCTCAGATGCCAATAAACTTTTAGACGAGATTTCTTCGCTTTGACCTGTGGAAGAAAAAAGCACCAATGCTCAAAGCAACCAAAGCCAATGCGGTATTTCTCAGCATCTCCACAAAAATCCAAAGTGGAAATAAGAGAAAAAATGACAGAATTCTCAGAAATGGGTTGTCAGAGATGAACCGCGCCAGAGGGGGAGAGTAGCGATAATAACGCCTTACCATCGAGGCCCCGATATGAGAGTGGATCAAAAAATGGTCCCTGAACCAAGAAAACGATTTTACCGCCCGATGTGTTTTTCTTCCAAAGGTAGCAGTAACAATGAAGCAACCTTCCCCCCCACCGGTTGAAGAAACTGTGGGAACTGTAGCGGAACCTGTTGTTTTTGAAATTTTTAGAATGACTTGTGAGGTTTCGTTACCATCGTTTAGAATCAGAATATTTTCTGACGCCTTGGCCGGAATTACGATGTCCTGATCAATCAGCTGGACAGACTTTAGTACCGCCTTGCGGGTTAATACCGTCTCAGTCCCGGGAGCTGGCTTGAGCAAATGTCCACGCGAGGAGGCAGAGGAACCAATGACCACACGAAAGCGCTCGGATGCCAGGCCACCATCCACGCCAAAAAAACGAACAAGCAAGGGAACATCTAGCGGGTTGTCCACGCGATAATTCAGACCATTGAAGGGGATACTCAAAACCAGAGAAGCCTCTATCGCTGTACTAAGCAATAACCGAGGATCGGGGATCACCTCAAGTTCAGGCTCCAAGTCCACTTCAGATTCCGGGGGTGTCGATAACCCCGGATCACTGGTAATTATTGTAGCTGAATCCGAGGGGGGAAGAAAAGCTTGGTCAACCCAGAGCATCAATGTAAAATTGCGAATTCCCCCAGTACCGACCACCTTTTCTTTTAAAATGGCTGTACGGTTTTCAAAGACGAGGTTTTCAGGATCTGCGCTTTTTAGAAAATTCAAGGTTCTAAATGAAAAGGTGTATTCACGAAAAGCCTGCGGATCTCCTGCCTGAAGCTTACGTATTTCATGAATAGGTCTAAAAAGGTCCCAATCCTTAACCCCGGAGGTCTCAAAAACCTTTTGTTCACTTCGCTGAACGGCCGGGGGTTTAAACAACAGAGAGTTCCAGTCCTGGAAAAGCTCTCCAGCAGACAATAGACGACCTGGGACTTTAGGCTGGGACAAGAGGGGAACCCGTCCCCTTGAAAAAGAAGCCTTGGGGGCCTTGAATTTCACGAGAGTGCTTGTGCGGTCTGTCACCGGGTAAGAACCCGTAAAAACCACAACCGAGGTTCTTACGTCCTCACCGATTTGAGCCTTGGTCACGATATAGGTAGTGGTCCCATTTTGGTGCTGTGAATCAGTCGCTGAGATTCTACGTGAGGCAATACTCAGGGGGGAGCCGTCGACAACCCCATCCAGGGCGTCTGCACCGTCTGTAAATCTGAATTTGATATCTGCCGTGGTACGGTTGTTTTCAAGACGCACAAAACCAATGGCAAAGGTTGTCAGATTCAAATCAGCCTGTGAGAGAAAATCCAGTCGGCCCTGCGTCTCCTCGGCTGCCGGTTGCTCCGCTCCAGCATCGTCTCCTCCGCCCCCCGCAGCCTGACCTGCATCCCCACCAGCCTCGGCTCCATCATCAGCGGCAGCGCCACCAGCAGCATCTCCAACTGCTCCAGCGTCTACATTCTCTTCTTCCTTGGCACCTTCAACCACTTCCTGGAAATCATCTTTGATCCTACGCGTAATATTTACACCGGGGCGATTTCCAGTCGTCAAAAAACTGTCTTGAGAAGAAGTAATATCATCCAGATCAGGAAAATTAATATTTCGTATTTCCAGTGAATTAACCGCCGAGGACGATGTTGAAGGGATATCCTCAAAAATCGCAGCGCTCATATCCAAAAAATAGTCTTGAAATCTGCGACTATCCGGAGACACTAACTTGGCTTGCACCCCTGTCAAAACCTGATCCAGGGCACAAATTTTATCTACTGGAGTGGTAGGGGACGCCGGACAGGTTGTCCCGCTGAGGATCTTGGAGGACTGCAGAACCCCCTCAACCGTAAAGGCTTCCACCTCGCTGGCCATAGCTCCCGCGATAAATTCATCCCCGAGGCCCGGACTATCGGACTCCAGCTGTTCCCAGATATAAAGAAAGGCTAAAAAACCGATGCCCCGGGCAATCTGTTCGCGGCTGATATGCGCTTCAATATCATTGAGAATTTCTTGGTTAAAACTTGCAGAATCCGTTGGGATGTTCAGGGAGCTGCCCAGGTCTTTAAAAAAGAGCCCAGGAAGGGTATCGAGAAAGGTTCCCGTGCTGGATATCAAACTATTGTGATGGTGTAGAAAACGGATTACGGAAAATGGTACAGCCTGCAACGCTGCACTCTTGGATGAACTAGGGAGTCCATCGCACAGATCTTGAAAGTCGCTGACGGCTCCACAGGTATTATAAATAGACTCCTCGCTTCCCTCCAGAACCAAACCCGGCCCTACTCCCACTCTACCTGCAAGTTCTGCTACGGCTCTAGTACCGCGAAACCCCAAAAATGAACCCAGAGATTCGCGCAGCCACTGAAAATCCTGAACAACTCTCCCCGTTGAAATTTTAGTTGCATCCACACTATAGGGGTTATGCAGTTGAAAATTGATAAGATCCTGGAAAGTCTCAAGGAAATTCTGGTAGAAAAAGAATTTGTTGCCATAGAGTTTGGATGAAACTCGATCTGCTGCTATTGTGGGCCGATCCAGGGTTGGATCAGTGAGTCCAATATCCATATAAATTAGGTTTCCAAAATTGGAAAAAGCGTTGATATTTGTAGTTCCACGATTCTTCAACTGGTCAAAAGGAGAAAAATAGCCTCGGCGAGAAAGAGTTACATCCGTGGCCCCATCTTTAAAATCATAGAGAAAGACATTCAAAACCAGTTTTGTTTCCTGGTTTGAAAACGGCTTATCCAAACTGACGCCTTCAATATTGAGAACATTTTGCACCAGATTTCTGAGAGTCCCTGCTAATTCACTCAGTTGCGTGGAACGGTCCGAGTCTCCTGCAAAGTCATTCTGAAAAACTACAGATTCAGACAAGGAGGTCAGAACTAAAAACAAAACGAAAAAAACTGGCTTCACGATTCCGACCCTTTTGGGATTAGCCTGAAAAACAGGCCAATGAGAAAAAACCATGCAAACCAAGGATTTAAACAGAACCAGGCCATCAAAACCAGAGGAAGAAGAAGAAGTCCTGTTAAGCCGCGCAGAACAAGTGAGTCGCCAATAATGCTGGCCAGAGGAGGAGAATATCGATAATAGAGCTGCACAATCGTATGCCCTAGGCCAAAACTGAGCAAGAATCTATCCCGAAAGCGAGTTAGAACTCTCACCAGTGGATGAGATAGCTTTCCATAGGCTGCTGTGGCCACAAAACATCCTCCAACTCCGCCTCCTGCGATTTTTTGAATCTCCTCGGCGCTGAGCGCAAGAGAGGTTTGACTTGCAAAAGCAGGGGCTCCCGACGCAAATAAACTGGAGTCAACGCTCTCCACAAACAAAGATAAATTGACGGCCTGGGTATTCTCGTTGAATATCCATAACTCCCCCCTAGCTCCTTCTCTTAGTAGAATAAGGCGCGCATTGGTTACGGGTGACAGTGAGCTGATTGAGAGCCGTGTCTCACCTTTAAGCTCCAGGTTGACCCGGGTCGTAATGGAACTGTCCTCAAGTGAAAAGGCGATAGGTAGAGATGAGCGGTTTTCAACAAAGACTCGTTTGGTTCCGGGAGTAGCCAAGGTCAAAAGTATATTCAGGGAGGTTCCCGGGCTGGGGAGTTGTGAATCATCAATTAGAAGTATCTGTTGGTCATCGACCTGAGTCACTGGATTATTACCTGAAGTCGAGACAAGAAGATCCTCCGACAATTCCTGGGTGAAGCGGCTATTAACAATCTGCGCTCTATAGTCCCGGTCCTGAGAGTCTAGATTTATTATCAGAGCCAATTTCTCGGAACCGGGAGGTAAAAACTCGAAAGGAGAGTTTTCGGAAAATCTACCCTGTTGACGCCATTGAGAGAGGCTGTCTTGCTTTAGAATTAAAGCTTGAGCCTGGCCAAAACCTGCGGGAAACGTCAAATGAACTTCAGTCTCTGTGGAGTCTCCTGAGTTTCTGAAGCGCTCTATACCCAACTGCTGAGGATTCAGGCGTAGCACGCTTAATGACCCTGTTGTTTCAAGAACGGGGTAAGAAACGAGAGAAGGGGATTGAAAATTGAAAGAGATAAGCTTGAAGCGATCTTCTGTGGAATCCAAGAAGATCGCGAGAAAAAAATCTCGATAGAGATCCGCAAAAACGGGTAGAGAGTGCTCAGACAAAGCTTGCTCAATTCCCCTCAGTCCGTCCAAAGAGGTTGTCATCAGGGACTTGAAGAAGCGGTCCCCGTCGGTTACCTTTTTGCTAAAACCTCCACCAGCCTGGTGGAAAATATAGGTGAAAAACAAATAGCTGAATCCCCGAAAAACCTGAGATTGAGCATTATCTGATGGATCTCTTGGGTTACTACCCACAAAAACACGGTCCTGATCTGGCGCATTGGGGTTAAACCCTGCGTACATGGCACGCAAATCCTGCAAATAAAGTTCAACCTCTGGAAGTGTATTTGCTGGAGCGTCCAGGATGCGACTACCAGAGTTTGGGAATGGAGTTTGAGCTAAAAAACGATAAGTCATGTACTGCGAGATTCCCTCTCGCACCCAGCGATCTTCAGTCTCATCCTGCTGAAACTGTATTAACTCTGAAATGGCTCTGACCAATTCAGTATAGGTCCTGCCGCGGGTAATGGATTCATCAATTGGCAAACCCAGAGTCCCGGGGCTGATGTCCACATAGATCAAATTCATGCCATTAAATCCAGCACCAGGGTCCTGATCATTCGAATTAAAATGGGCGGCTACATAGGATCCCGTAGACTCATACTGATCCTTGAGATCCAAAAATATAATATTGAGGCCGGGGTGAGCGGAGTTCAATACCGGTGAGAGGTTAAAGCTGCTACCCTCCATGTCAGGCAAAAGACGCTGCGACAAAAACGAAGCAAACTCTTCCAAAGTCGCTTTACGATCTTCAGACCGATTCAGGCTACTGTCTTGATTGAGCCCGTTCAGTTCCCCGGCCTCCCAGGCTGATTTCTCCACCCAAAAATTCAGTGTAAATCCAGGACGATAGGAACGCGTTGCCTGAACCGTAGCCGTCACCGATTCCAGAGCTTGTGAAAGAAAAATGGGAATATCAAAATCACGAACTTCCCCAAGTGCCGCACCATACCCCGAAAAGACAAGAAATGCTGGAAATAGCAGATTCAGTATCAGTTTCAAAATCATCCTCATTTTTGCCAGCGACCCTTCCCTATCTTTCGTGCAAAAAAGCAAAGAATTGAATAGGAAATGTCTTAAAAGAAAGGGAATAGAGGGAAAAGGAACTAGTAGAACTATCGGAACTATAGAACTACAGAATCAGAAGAATAGAGAGGAAAGACAGAGGTTGAAGAGAAGAGGGGAGAGGAACTAAAGGAATCATCGGAATGGGGAGAGGAAAAAAATAGTCTCCATCTTAATTCTGACTCCTGACTTCTGTCTCCTGTATTCTTAATTTCAACCCATTCCCGGTAGGTTTAGGCCTCCGGTCAGGGATGACATTTGGGAATCTCTGGCTTCTGCGGCCTGTTTTTGGGCCTCTTGCACGGCGGCCAAAACTACGTCTTCGAGCATTTCCACATCTTCAGGATCTACGGCTTCAGGCATGATCTTAACCGAAATCAGCTCCAGTTTTCCATTGACCTCAGCTTCGGCCATACCTCCACCCGCCGAAGCCTTGAAATGGGTCTGGGCCAGCTTTTCCTGCTCTGAGGCCATTTGAGTTTGAAGCTTTTGAGCCTGCTTCATCATTTTACCAAGTTGATCATTCATCGACGCTAACCCCCTTGAGACGCAAGCGCAAAACAGCCCTTTCCTTGGCAGCGTAAAGTCTTTGCATATCGGTATTGCGCTTGGACAATTCGGGGTCTTTACCCTGTAGCCTTAGGCCTATACGCCTTAAAGCCTCTTGGGCTCTTTCCAGGTCCACATCCTCCGGGGCTTCAAAATAATGCGGGAACAGGGTCAAAGTATTGTGAACCAGATGAGCAACTCCGCCATGTACGGCCAGTTTATGACTGCTGTCATCTTGAAAAATTTCACAAGGACCATGACCGAGTAAAAAAACAATCGGAGCGTGGTCCGGGTAAACCTCCAAATAGCCGTCTTTGGCATAGACACTCACCTTGGAACTCTGATGCTCCTGGGGTGGTTTTCCCGGACTTAGGATTTTGACCTCAAACTGTTCAGCCATGGATTAAGCCTCAGCTTTCAGGCGCTCTGCCTTGGCAATTACCTGATCAATATCCCCAACCAGGTAAAACGCCTCTTCTGGAAGATCATCGTATTTGCCAGAAAGAACTTCCTTGAAAGAGCGGATCGTATCGGCGAGTTTCACGTACTCCCCTTTATGACCCGTAAACTGTTCGGCAACATGAAAGGGCTGCGAAAGAAACTTCTCAAGCCGTCTAGCACGGGCTACAATGCCGCGGTCCTCTTCGGACAGTTCATCCATTCCCAAAATGGCGATTACATCCTGAAGTTCCTTATAGCGCTGCAGTGCCTGCTGCACACCACGAGCCACCTCATAATGCTCTTCTCCCACAACCTGCGGATCCAAAACCCTGGAAGTAGAAGCGAGAGGGTCTACTGCAGGATAGATTCCTTTTTCAGCAATGGGTCGCGACAGGTTTGTCGTCGCATCCAGGTGAGTAAAGGTCGTGGCTGGTGCGGGATCCGTATAATCATCCGCCGGAACATAAACCGCTTGAACCGAGGTAATTGAACCCTCGCGGGTCGAGGTAATTCTCTCCTGCAATAAACCCATCTCAGTTGCCAGGTTGGGCTGGTAACCCACGGCAGAAGGCATGCGGCCCAATAGAGCAGACACTTCAGAACCCGCCTGGGTAAAGCGAAAGATATTATCCATGAAGAATAAAACATCCTGATTCTCTTCATCGCGAAAATACTCCGCGCAGGTCAAACCTGAGAGACCAACTCTCAGCCTTGCTCCGGGAGGTTCATTCATCTGACCGTAGACCAATGCAGTCTTATCGATCACGCCCGACTCATTCATCTCCTGATAAAGGTCATTGCCTTCGCGACTACGCTCACCGACCCCGGCAAACACGGAATAGCCCCCGTGCTGACTGGCGATGTTATTGATCAACTCCATGATGATTACAGTTTTACCCACACCGGCCCCACCAAAAAGACCGATCTTTCCACCCTTCATATAAGGCGCCAGAAGGTCTACGACTTTGATCCCAGTCTCAAGCATCTCCTTTTGAGTAGAGAGAGAATCAAATTGCGGTACAGGGCGATGAATCGGACAATGCTTCTCGCTTTCCACGGGTCCTTTATTATCAATGGGCTCACCCAGTACATTTAAAATGCGTCCCAAAACCGGGCTTCCGACAGGCACTGAAATGGGTGCCTTGGTATCCAC
>CAZRLV010000086.1:0-11434 GCA_964600955.1 uncultured bacterium | reverse complement strand
CTCTGTGAGCAGCTTGTAGAGCGGGCGTGTTACTACAGGTTCCAAACCCAGGCTAGAGGGAATGTTAAGAAAGAAGGGTTGAAGATGGATCCCCCGATCAAGTCGGAGAATGACGATAATAGGGGAAGCAACTAAAGAACTATCGTAACTACAGGAATCATCGTAATGGGGAGGGAAAGAGGAATCAATAGTAGCAATTGGAACCAATGGGAGCAGCGGAATGGGGAAGAGAGAAGAGGAAACAATAGTAGCAATGGGAACAGTGGAATGGAAGGAGAGGGATGATTTATTTCTTATTCCATGGTTTCAATTGAATAAGAGTTAAATTCCCCCTCTTTCTCTCCTATTCCTTCTCCAATTACTCACTCACTCGGCTTTGGTTTCTTAGGTAGATGGAGGTGAAATTTGAAAACTTCAGGTTTTGGGGCTCAGCAGTAAAAATGCTGTTAAAGTCGATTGTTTTTCGCATTAGATTATTGGTATTAACCGGTGCCAGGTAGGGATGAACTGACTCTGAGGGCAAAAAGAAGGTTGGGAGATTTTGCTCGCCCCCATAAAGGCCGTCTGGCGGAAATCCTTTTGGCACAGCTCCCACTGCCTGTGCCGCCACGCGTGCCACCGAAACAGCAATCATACGCGCATAGGTTGCAACCGCCCGGCGAAGATCCTGGTACCGAGCCAAAGTCGCACCGGTCAACTGTGATGGATCCTCTAGAAAAACATTATCATCATCCGGGAATGTCCCAAAAGGATTGCCGGGGGGCCCGGCGCCTGTATTCGTATAGGACAGTAATGAAACCGGGCCAAATCGGCTGGCCCATTCAGAGAGTCCTGCCGGGTCATTTGCGTAAAATCGGATCAATTGAGCTGAAAACACACCTAACCCCTGGTCACGTGTGGAAGATCTCTGGGTAAGGTCCAGAAAAGGAATACGATTGGCGGTATTATAAACACTAAGCTCCGACGATTTGGATACGATTACCGCTCCACCCGTCTCGGCGCCATTGTCTCCCCCGATTAAAATTCGGGTAACCGTGGTATCGGTGGGGTTGATTTCATTTTCAAAACGCAGTCCCATGGGTAGTTCGTTGGTAATGGGATTTCCGCTGACCGGGTCCAAGTCAAAAAATGTTCTGACCTCTTCAAGAACCAATCTCTTGACCAGGGTAGATATTTTAGCTGCATCCTGTGAACTAGAGGCCAGACCTAAAATCTGCATCTCCTGTTCAAAGTCTTTGGCACCATCGGACTCAAAGAATGTGCTGAGCTTCAGCCCACCTAGTTGAACGCTGGCGGTGTAAAGGAAAGAATCTCCATGATATTCCAAAGAAACCCGAGTGGTTCCCCCATTCTCAAAAGGATAGTTCAACCCCTCATCTGCTACAGGTATAACCCTGAAACTAAAATTTCGTACTAATGAAATATTACCTGCTGCAGAGAGATCCTTCACCGTAGCGCTCAGGCTATGAATCCCGGCTGCAAAAGACCAAAAGGATGGAATCGTGAGACGAGTATGTCCTGGGCTATGGACCGGGGTAATGCCTTGAACGAGAAGATTTAGATTTGCAAGGGACTGGGCTGTAGATTGATCAAATACGACCTTTTCATCCACGATGGAAATTGTGGATGAATCTACACCGGATGTCTCTCCTCCCTCTCCAGGATCCTCGTAATAAATATCGAGAGTAAAGCCGTTTTCAGGAACTTGAAGCTCTGGAGCCTGAAACACTCCTTCGTTATTCTGAAGGGCCCCACTGTCTCCGTTTAAGAGTGCAGGAATTGAGTTTACCGTCAAATTCGTAATGATAGGAGCTATTTCATCCACAAAAAACTCGGTTTGAAAAACAAAGGTGGCAGGCAGAGTGCTGGGGTTTCCCAGAGTGTCGTGAATTCCAGAAGTGAGCTGAATCCGATAGTCGGTTTGCTTGAGCAAGGGATCGGTGGGAATCATACGCACGGTTGTCCCATTGTCTTCCTGGGTTAACCCTACAGGAACCAAAACACCCTGAGTCGTTTGCAGTGTGAAATTTTGGGCATTTACATCGGCCGCAAGAATGCCTTCACTGAACACAATCAAGACATGTGTAGAAATTTTCACGCCGGTGGCCCCCGGCAAAGGAAATACAGACTGAATTCCCGGTCCTAAGGAGTCAAATCTGGAGGTAACCTGAAAACTGACGCTAACAGAGTTTAGAGAACGATTGTCTGAGAGGTCTCGAACTCCGGCGGCAACCAAAAGCTGGTAGGAACCCTCAAACTCAAGTCCTGTAAGCGGAGTTAGCGACAGAGTGCTGGAGCCAGGCGAAAAATTCAATTTGTAGTCAACAGCCAATTCCTGCCCCTCGACCAAATGAACCAACTGCAGGGTTTCAGTTCCAAGATCGGAAGGATGTACCGCTTCACTAAAGGTTACCGTAGGCGTGGCTGACGTAGAAATCCCCGACTGAAGATTCGAGGGAAAGACATCCACGACAACCGGACCGGAGAGATCAATATCATCCAAATCCGAAACCCTGAATGCAGAGGTTTTTTCTTGCGTTAGAGGGATACCGGTTAAAGATTTAACTCGACGGCTCACCTGAATTTCATAGTCTTTCCCACCTTCTAGATTCTCAAGAAACTTAAGAGTGAAAAACAGTCCACGGCTCTCAGAACTGTAAACAGCGGGGATCTTTCTGCCGGTTGCATCAACCAGAGCCATATTGCTCTCATTCATCGAGTCTTCCAAAATGGGCTGATCAAAACCGACAATGACAACCGTATTTTGGCTCACCGTGGTGGTTCCATCAAGAGGCAGTAGACTCAAAACGCGTGGACCCGAATCCTGTGAGCCCAAAACATGGACAAAGTCTGAACCCAGTTCATGATTTGTAAGACTCCTTAAACGATCCTTTTTCCAGGTCAAGGTATAGCTGTGGCTGGGCCTCAGAAGTTCTCTTGGGTCGACCTTTACTCGTAGACCTCCGCTTAGAATTTTCAAATCCACGAGGATGCGATGCGAAGTCCCAGATTCAACCAGAAAAACGTCCTCTTCGAAAACTGTAAGAGGATGAATTTCTTTACTAAAAACCAGTTCTGTTGTCCAGGTGGCCGGGGCCTGAGAACCAGCCCCTGTGGGCTCAAGAACTACCAAAGCACCTGTGTCTGCTCCCGCACCTGTTACAAAAGCCCAGTCCTCAAGATAAGGTCCGCTAAAAAAAGGTGAATCGATCTGAATCACATCTGTAGTTAAAAACTGCCCCCCGTCAAGAGATCGAAGTCCGCTAGAAAAACCGATTTCAACCGCTTTTCCAGGAATAAAAGGGTTACCCTGGGCATCATAGACAAAAACCCTCGAATCCGGTCCCCAGGTGAGAGTTCCGCCAATCACATTGCGATCTGAAAGAACCTCAACACCATGGAAATTCGTCGTACTTGAAACTACGGCTTGCAAGGTTGACGCATCCATGGACTGACTAAACTCAAAGGCAATCCGTGTATTAACCCCCGCCCCTTGCGGTCCGGGTCCTGATAGCGCTCCGGGAAAAACATCCAGTAGCCGCGGGGAAGTTGGTTCTGTCCTAACATAGGAGAAAAAATCCTCTTGAATGACAGTCTCTCCATCTGGATTCACGATGGCCACACTTACGGAGGTTGTCCCAAAGCCTGAAGAGATGGACCCCGGGAAAGCCGGTGTAAACCCTTCTATTCTAGAGGAGGTAATGAGAATATCCTGCGAGAGAGTATTGCCTATCACAAGCCGTGTCCCATCCACAAATCCAGCCCCATGCACGTTGACAAAATCCCCTCCAGCCTGAGCCCCGGCGGCTGGATTAATGCTATCCAAGGATAATCCTGAGCCCGTCACAGTTAAAAAATCTGATGTGGAATTTTTCCCGGTCTTGTTAGAGAGAAGCAACTGAAATCTACCTACATTGACTCCCTGTGGAACCCAGGCCTCAAGATTATAACGATCAATTAAACGGACCTCCTCAAGGGGGGTCTTTAGCTCGTCTGTAAGGATCAGAGAACCTGGGGCAGTGCTAGCGCCAATAAAATGATCTCCACTAAGACGCACTAATGTTCGCTCCTTAAAAGAAACCGATCCGGGAACCACCTGATCAATTTCAGGAACAGGCTCGGTAACCACAAAGCTCAAAGAAGTACTGCCCTGCGAATTGGAAAAGGACAGAGTCCAAAGATCTGGGAAAAGACTCGCTGGAAGGGTGAGGCCAAGTAGCTCCGACCTTGATTGTGCCACACCTGTGAGACTTAGGGTCTGCGTCGTAGATCCCCGGTGAACACTCACCGTAGGCAGCCCGAAAAGATTCTTTCCGTGAAGATCAAAACTCACGATTTCCGAGTTCTCAAAAGAAGGGTGAGAGCGCGGGATCATCTCGTCAAGAATTGGGGTTCTCTCATCAATTTTCAAGGAAAAATTAGGGAGGGTAAAAGAACCAAGACTATTAACCAGGGTAATATCATAGCTACCTGGAATTAGAAAGCTCGGACTCTGAGGTAAAAGAAAGCGCGCACTGTAAAACTGCGCACCTGTAATATCCGGGCTTCCCAGAAGGCTGAGAGTGACAATATTCTCTGCCACATCACTGACAAGAGTCAGCGAAGCACTGAGCACATCCGACAAATGCGTCCCCTGCAAAAACAAAGTTGTCGGCAATGTGTCAAATTCTGATTGAACAGGAGTCATGGCTGTCACCACGGGAGTGGATGCCAACGACTCGAAGAATATATTTTCAAAAACGATGGGGTTAGCAGAGCTTAAATGATGATCATTCTCAATAGAGAAAAACCAAGACCCGGGACGTAAATGCTCTGGAATTACAGCCACCAGCGAGGTTAAGTCCTGAACCGTAACCGATGCGGTGAGGTCAGCACTCTGGGTTGTCTGCAATGGGTTCTGGGAGCTACCAAGATGAAAAATCCGTAAACGGTTTGGGACATTTCCAGGTCTCAATTGACCAACCCCCAAAAGACCGGACCCATTTAGAATCAGGGGAGTGGTCGATGAATTAAACCCCTGAGTGGGTAGAATAGAAACCAGCCCCGGGGCCTTTTCTCGCAAAAGGAACTGACCCGTCCCAGCCTGCGTCCATCCTCGCGAGTTTTGCACATCAACCTCATAGAGCCCAAGGTTTTCATCTCTAATACCCCTCAACACGCCTGCATCAACCGTAATTTTAAATTCTGTTTCAGATGTTATACTTGTTTTTTCAACTGCCAACAAAGTTTCTCCCAATCCGGTAACACCACCAATTCGAACCTGACGAGTCCCAAGAAGTTGATTGGCTTGAATGGTCAATTCCTGACTCTCGTCGTTGTAGAGAGTCCCTGAATTAGTGGGGATCACAGTTACATTGTCCGGGAAGGACTCTGAGAAATAAAAATGACGCTCCTTTAAAAGGGGGCTCGATTGGCCCGAGGTCCCTTCGAGAACGAATGCGTACACACCCGGAGCCAAAGGTAGCTGGTTCAGATCATTGCTACAGGCAATCCCAGCGTTGTTGGCTGGAAAATGAAAAAGCTCGCGCGGAACCCGAACGGTCACCGTTGTTAAATTCCCCTGGTTTAGAGAAGCACTCCCCGTCCCTGATGTACATGCTAAGGTCCAGGAAGTGGAATCTCTAACCAACTTAATGGTCTGCAAGGAGCCAAAATGTTCGCCTTCAATCCGTAAGTCAAGGGGTAGGCCGCTAAAGATGGATGTAGTGGCAATCGCGGGATCTCCAGCCTGATAGTCACTGAAGTCTGTTGTGGCAGATAGCAAAGTGCCTGCCTGATCTTTATAGAGCAAAATTTCAGGGACATTCCCACTAACCTGATAACGTCCTGCATTGGGAGTCGCCAAAACCAATTCCTGAAGAGCCGGGTCCCCAAAGGTTTTCCAGCGAATCGTAAAAAACTGATTTACAGTTGACGGGTCACCAAAATGGCCACTGGGAGTCTGGGAGCGCAGAAGTACTTTGGCTTGAGTATGCGAAACCTCCTGAAAAACCTGAGGGTCCGAATTTGTGGAAATAAAAATCATGTCCAGGCTGTTGTCCACATCATCCGGCGCAGCGGCAGGAATTCCCCTCTCGAAGATGAATGTCTCAAAGCGCCTGAGGTTTGTTCCCGTAAATGTGATAGAGGTAGGAGCATTTTGGGGACCGGACTGGGGTTGAAAATCGGTGATCGTAGAGGGGGGGATGGTGAAATCAAAAGCCGTCGCGAATGTAGCTGAGCCCGCCGAATTCTCAACGGTCAATCGATAGGTTCCCGGGTAAACAAAGTCTGTGTTGATGATGTTCCCGGTGACTGAAGTATAAGGATCCGGTGTTCCTAAAAGAAAGTCATAGCGGTATTCCCGACCTTGGATGGATGTGCTAAGAAACATGGATTTAAGCCCTTGCAAATGTTTACCAAAAAGATCAATTCTTTTGCTAGCATCCTGTAGAAAATCATCATCGTAGGCAAAGCTCAAAGGACTGGCCTGGGTCAATTCCACCAAGCCCTCTTTGATCAGGAGTCGGGTCACTGTGAGAGTGCTGGCTACACCGACTTGATTCTTGATCTCCAAATCCCAGTCCCCGATCAGAAGATTTCTAGGTACAATCAGACGCAGCTCGTTAAAGCCTGGATCTGCACTCAAGGCTAAATCTCGCTGGGTTTGAGTTTCAGCGTGAATCAGGCGTGCGTAAGTGCTTGAAACCGAAGTAGCTCTTACGCCCAGGAAGTTCGCCCCCGTGACGATAATTTCTTCATCCTGAGCATAAAAGAGAGTACCTGGAGACAAACTCAAGATGATGGGTGCCAGTTCGCGAATCTGAATGGGATTGGGGTGGAGGTAGCTTGTGGTTTGCGAATTTTTCAAGCTGAACTGATAATAGCCCGGCAGCTGAAAAGGTGGAATGTTTACCGATAGTAAGGAACGCGAGGTGATGCTAAATTGCAGGGGTATCTCAGAGTGGATAATACTCATCTCGCCATTAGAAGTCCCCGCATCCCCCGAAACAGAGGGCATCAGTTTAACCTCCGTTATCCCCAGAAAACCATCCCCTTCGAGAACCAAAGACCGGGTCGTATCATTATTCACCCAAAGGCTGGATAAGGCCGTAATGACAGGGGGAGGTTCGCTGATTGTAAAAATATTATTATCATTAACCGGATCGCCAGGATTAAACCCCAGCGAGTTCATGGATCGGATTCGATAGCTCCCCGGATTGATGTTCTCGGGCACCGTAAAACTGAGCAAAGACAGGGGGGTGATTTGATTGGGTTGAAACTCAAACTCCTTGAGTTCAACCGCTGCGGCATCGGGAAGATCGGAAGTAAAGAGTGAGATGGAAGTGGTTCCCGTAAGATGATTACCGGATAGAGCTATCAGCGTGTCGGCGTTATTGAGCGATGCACTCGGTAGCAAAGAAAAAATCGTTGCGGAAAAAAGCTCGGCCGATTGCAATTTTCGTTTAAAACGCACGGTCGAAATATCGTTTTTCAACTCAACGTCATAAAACCCAATATGCTTGAGTAGCTGGGGAAGAACCAACTCTACAGTGCGAGACGTATGTGTGAGGACTCCTGTACCCGCTAGCGACTGGCCCAGAACAGGAACCGCGAAACTGAATTCAGCATTTTTAGACCCTTCTGGGTAAAAGCTAACCTGGTTTAATGTAAAGAGATTAAACCCGGTGAACTTAAAATTCTTGAGAGCATTGACATTGCGAGTGGTAAAACTGGTCGCGCACTGGGCATTGACTGAACTGGGATCAGGTAGTGCAATCAAGTCAAAATCAAGACAACCCACCAATTCCATCACCGGTGCACCCTCGCGTACAAACACCTGTTGAAAGAAAGGTGAGGATATGGGATCAATCAGCTCTGAAAAACCCCCGGAATTATTGCGGACCTGGACATCATAGAAGCCGGGTCTGAAGAACTTGCCAAGTGTTGTCACCAAAACAACATCTGTGGAATCAAAATTACGTTTAAGCACGGGAGTTTGCAGGTGGATCGTCACAACCGAATCCCCACTAAACACGGGCTTGCGTGTCAGAAGAACTTCATCCGATGACCCCAGGTTTAATCCTCTCAACTCCAGTCGCGTCAGCTTATTGTTTTCCCCAAAGCCAAAGGACTGATCAAAGGGGCCTATGACGGATTGAGACTGAAAAACAGCCGTAGGTTCAAAAATAGTCACCAGGGCTGTACCTGTAACAGAGGAGGTTTTTCCTGAGGAATTGACCACGCTCAGGTAATATTCCCCTCCTATGGTACCTGCAGGTATTTTGATTCGAGTAAAACTTAACCCATCAGGGAGCGCCATCAGGTCAATCAAGCCCCCTGCAGATGAGGTAGGAACCGGGACTCGGTGTGAAGGGTCGCGCGTATCAACCAGGGTGACATCCTGGGTGAAGAGTCCAATTCCCTCCAGGGCCGTTCCCGAAAAATCAAAGAAAATATCAGCGGTATTCTCTTGGTTAGCTCCCAGGCGGTTAACCGTGGAAATTACAGGAGTTAAGGCCTCCAAAATCTCCACACTGGCCCCGGCCAGAGCAGGGACCGACATCCCGGAGTTCTGTAGTAGAAGATCCCAGGTCCCCGGCAAGAGCCCGGCAGGAATCTGAAAGCTTGCCTGAGTTAATAATGCCGTTGTCACCTGCAGATCAAGCTCGCTATCCAGGTTTTCAATGGGGGCTCCTCTACGTTGCAAGACGACACGATTCAGCCCGGATAAGAAGTTTCCTACAAAACTGATCTGCGAGGTGAGGTGGTTGAAACTGGAAGTGCTCTCCGCACTATTCGGACTGCTATTGAAAAAGTTTAAGAACTCCAGCGGAGGCTCTGTTACTGTAAAACGGTGTACCGTATCATCGCAAAACGAAAGATCATCGGTGCCCGAAGGCGTTAGGTTGCGCACGCGAAAGGCATAAGTCCCCGGAAGAAGAGCGCCAAACTGATTCAGGCTCAACGTAGCTTCTGTGCGCGACACCCCTTGAACTTCGGTGCCCAGAAAATGATAGGGTGTTGCGGTTACAGCAAGAGAACATGGGCTCGCATCTCCCTCAGGCAAAAGATAAACATCCCGGACTCCTAGAAGATTTCTCCCCAGAAAGCGCACAGTATGTGAACCATCAATGAGCTCAGCGCTGGTTAGAGTCTGGGGGGTGATAAACTCAACGACTGGCGTTCTCTCTAGAATCGTCAGATTCTGTCCCGCCGTGGTAAATGTTGAACCTGCTTCATTGGTCAACTTAATAAAATAAGTCCCCGGACTCATATAGGTTTGAGAGGATAGATTGGCCACAACTTCGTTAAAACTGCCCGATACCGATGGAATTGGAAACCTGCAAAAGGCTACGCTTGTGCAAAGCTCAGCACCCGTGACTCCCGCAAGGTTTTCACCCTGAATTTTAAGGAGACCCGCATCTCCTGCCAAAATCTGTCTCTCACTAAGATCCTGGGGACGAAGTTCGTTGACTACGCTAGATAGCACGGGTAGAGCCTCGGTGATCTTAAAGCAGGAGCCGCCACAGTGAATCGCTGTTATCCCGGCAGAATTGAATAGATCAAGCCGGTATCTCCCCGGGGCCTGATGTTTGGGAATCGTGACTTTTGCCGTGTCAAAGCGTGTCTCAAACGGGGCAAGGTCAATGACGACACCGGAGAGATCAAGATTAAGCAAGCGTACGGTATGCAAACTTGAAAGACTCTCTGCACTAATCTCAAGTAAAAAGCTCGTAGTATTGCTCACCTCTCCTGATAAAATCTCTATATTCGAGGAGTCAAAAAGCTTCAGTGCAACAGCTGTGGCAGGGATAATTCCTTCACGCGCAAGAAAAGTCTGATTGGGACTGGATACCGCTACCCCTCCTTGATTTTCCACCCCAAGGTAATAGGTTCCGGGCAGGCCTCCCCGTGGAAAAACCACTGTGGCAGATAGAAAACTCGTACTTGTTACCGTCAGGGGGGTCTGCGAAGCAAAACTATTAAGAAGGGAGCTCCTTAGCGTTGAGATCCTGGCTCGGAATACAGAAAAAAGCCGTTCGCCCTGTACCCTTATTTCCTGAGGCTGAGTATTAAAGACATCACCGCCAAAGGCCGGTAAAATACTCGAAATAATGGGCGAGGTTTCCTGAACAGTGTACAGCTCCGCACTACCCCCCAAAATGGAAACCTCCACGCTGGCTCCGCAGGGAGTTAAGGGGTCACAGGTGTTCTGAACCAAAACTTTATATGGACCCGTTTTAATCCTTGATGGGACCACCCCAGTCCAGCGAACCTCGCCTGAGCCAGAGTTTAGAACCTCTGCTCCTAGCGGAGTTAGAACATGTTCCACGCCAGGGTCACTGCTCAATTGAATTCGAGCCCGGGGTCCAAATACGCCCATCAGGTTTCTCCCCGTAAAACTAAGAGTCTGGGTGAGATGATTGAAACCAGTTGATGGCGAAAGCAACGGATCGAGCAAGGCAAAATCGGGACCCGCTATTTCACTAACCTGGATTTCCTGGCTGGACACGCTGGTATCACCTACTTGAATCCCTGAGAGCACAATATTGTAGGGAACCGGAAAAAGGCCAAAAGCCGGGATTGTCAAAACCAAATTCTGTGAGGAGTTTACTGAAAATGACCCAAGTGGAAGGTCAAACCGCCGCGGACTAACAAAGGTTTCAGAGCCAAAATACTGCAATGATACTTGATTGACTACAGTGAGATTTGCTCCCTGAATACTGAGCGATGAAGACTGACCCAAAAGATGGGACGAGCTACCCAGACTGGATATTGATGGTAGGCCACGGTTGTCCACATCGAAAAAAACAGTAGAAAATCGTGCTGTGTTCTGAGCAGTGGAGGACTCTCCTGCGGGAAAGATGTCAAAAGCGGCCTGAGCTGTGGTCAAGGAACCAACGCCCAAATCGGCGGCGGATTCCCAAATAATCGAATACGAGATCCCGTCACGACGAGCAGTTGGCAAGGACCCAACCTGGGTCAAACCCCCCTCCCCAAGGGTCGCTGAAAAAAAAGACTGACCATCAAGAGAGTAAAAAAACTGCAGTGAGGCCAGGTCAGCCTCTGCGTCAAACAGCCTGAACGAGAGGGTAATGCTGCCGCGCTGCTGCTGATTGAGGCCGTCAATGACCATAAATGGCAGATGGTTATCCAAGCCCTGATTGGAAACCAAAGCATCCGCTACACGCACCGCCTCGTCACGAATCAGTGGACGATCTAAAATATTTTGGGAGTTTGAGCTGACGTTTTCATTAGCCATCTCTCGCTCAATGATTTCTCTGAGAATCTGGGCTTCTTCAAGAAAAGTCTGACTGGCTTTTTCTGTTTCAAAGCTTGTTCCAGTTTTTTTTAGACGAATCTGCTGATACAAAAGCGTCTCTGCAGTGGTCCCAGGATCTACATCCTGCTGCTTTGTATTCAGCGCCGCACTCAGTGGGGATACCGTGGC
>CAZRLV010000085.1:0-11437 GCA_964600955.1 uncultured bacterium | reverse complement strand
ACGAGGCAGGGCCGCATCAGTCATTGACCCGGTCTGTATCAAACAGCCATATAATTATATAAACCTCTCTAGAAGTTAGTGGCTTAATAAGGATTTGCCGGTCTCAGTTTGTTAAACAGCAAAGAGATGTGGTCGTCCACTAGATAGGTCCCCAGTACCACCTTGCGGGTTTTTTCCTGATCGTCGTAGTAATAGAGTTCGACATGGTAGTTCCCCAACATATTCTGTTTGATCTGAGAATAAAGAACCTGTTCCATGGGAATGATTTTCTCAAATCCAAAATGAAAGAACCCTTGCTTTATTCGCAATGCGTCGCCACCAATTTCAAGTTCTTCGCGGTAGCCAAAATATAGCGTCAGGTGGGTGATGAACAGAAAGTTTGCCAAAACATAGGCTAGAAAATACAAAAACGAAGAGACGCTAAATGTTTCCTCGGCGTTCATTAGAGACTTCAAGAGATAATAGCTAATTTCGCCGGCCAGGCAAAAGAGGACCAGTAGAAAAAGGATGAGCACAACCGAAATAAAGAAATTTCGCGGAAACTCAGAGGTCATTTTCAGCGGACGATGAGAGTCCACACGACTCTGATCAATATTGCAAAAATATCGCAGGCAAATATGAAGGAGAGAGAGAGGCATAGCCCTATTTTCGATGGAACCCGGCCTGATGTGAAGGGCGCCGTCCAGGGTATTTTTATAGTTTGACACGAGGCAAACATTTCCTCACAACAAGGCTTGAAAAGTGTACACGAGTCTAATTAAACTGTGGCATGCCAAGAATCACTCTTCGTTATTTAGGATTAGCCCGCGAGGTCGAATCTCCAGAAAATCCATCGGGGCTTGAAAAACGTGTCGCTCTGGTTCCCGACGATGTGCAAAAGTTGGTGCGAGCCGGGTGTGATGTTTTTGTTGAAACCGGTGCCGGTGAAGGCGTTGGATTTCCTGACAGTCTTTATGAAATGGCTGGGGCCAAAATCCAATCAGACTCTGAAATCTATGACCGCAAAGATCTTGTGATTAAGCTTAAAGGACCTTCACTGAATGCTGTAAATCTAATGTCCCCAGGTGCAGTGCTTTTTTGCATGGCGCATTTCGACTCCATTCCTGAACGTGCAAACCTACTGATCAAACGGGGAATTCATGTCATTGCCATGGAAGAGATCTTGGAATGCCCAAAGCTTCTATCCGATGAAATTATTCTTAGTAAGTCTGCGGTTCAGGTGACCTTGAATGAATCGGGCCTGGTTCCGTCTGAAACAGATGTCAGTGTACTGGGCTACAATGCTCGACTGGTGGGAGGAATTCGCAGACTGGGTAATCGCAATCCTAAGTCACTGACGCTTTATTACCCTAAGGTTCAACCCTCGCAGTTTCAAAATTCAAGTTCTTCGCATGCCTTTGTTTATGACGATGAATCGTCCATCTCCAAGGAGATGCTTGGATTTATTAAGAAAAGCCAAGCCGTTTGTCTGGACCTTCAAAAATTTGAAGCCACAAGGGGAATGGAGGTCATCTCGAATTATCGCGAGAGCCATCCCGAATTTCATTTTGGAATGCGGCGGGTTCAATGTCTGCATGAAACTGGCAGAGCAGGGGCTCGTTACGGCATGAAGATACTCACGGAAGTCAGTAAAAAGATCAAAAGTCCAAAGGATGCCATAGCAGTGGTCCTGGGTTACGGGAATGTGGGTATCGGGGCCATTCATGAATGCTATGAAATGGGGATTCCCACCATTCACATCCTGGGGCGTCCGCATACAAAACAGGGTTGTATTGAGGAGTATTTAAAAAAGGCTGATCTTATTATCAATGGCGCTGAGCAGCCCCTTGAACTGCGAGGGAAAAACTACTTGGTAACGCGAGAACATGCCCGAGACACTATTGAGGATGGTTCTGTGGTGGTTGATCTTGTTGGAGGCAGTGCGTCCAATAGAAGTGCTGTGGAAAATGTGATCGAGTGTACCTATCTGACGGATCCCTATTTTGTGGAGGACGGGGTTTATTTTTCCGCGCTCTGGGGTTGGCCCATGATGGGTTTTATGCGTGAGACTGCCATACGCTATAGTGCACAAATCCTGGATGTTCTCATTCATCGGGAAAAGCTGCTCTATGGTATGGAGCACTTGACTCCGGGGGTTCGTCGTGCTCTGGTAACTCAGCGCAATCGAACCTAAATCACGACCTATAGCAGCATATAGTTGACCTGGGCGACGCAAACCTGTTTTCCATCGCTATTGAACAAATCAACGTGGACGGGACATAGAGTTCGGCCTGCCTTGATCACTTTTGCTTTAGCGGTAACCGCACTATGACATGCAGATAGAAATCGAATATTCATATCAGTCGTCGTCATTTTTTGATCAGGCCCCGTTTTTGTCATAATGGCCAGACAAGCCATAGTGTCGGCAACGGTCATGAGCATGCCGCCATGGTAACACTGAAAAACTCCGTCAAATTCTTCTCTACGCGGTACAGTAACCACAGCCTGCCCCTCAGAGACAGAATCAACGGTCATCCCCAGAGAACCAACGATTGGAATAGCTTTCCAGGTGTTTATAATTTCTTCGTACATAAGATCAATATATCAAAAATCTTCAGCAGACATGACTTCTATTGTTTCCTCCCACATTATTGTCATCCTTCGGCTTGATCGGGGGATCCCCCGGTCAAGCCGAAGGATGACGTGGTGGCCTTTCCCATTAAATTGCTTGATTGAATCAAAACACGTCGAAAACTAGTGATTTTAATAGGGCTGCTCTGGATAAAATTACGTGTGCAATTCCATTTTGTTGTATACTCTTGCATCTTGCCTCACAGCTTTTACATATCTGGAGCAACTGCGCTTTTGTTCCTGGTGTTTTCCTGCGGTGTTTCATGGGCCGATGCTCCTGAAAAATCCATTTTTCAAGTTGCTCCTCTAAATTTTAAAATTCATTTTCAAAATACGGTGCATGTGCATACTATCTCGGCAAGAGCTGTGGTTGAGTACCATCCTCCGGGTAGTTCCTTGCTGAGCTTTCAGGATTTGAATACGGCGAAGGTAACCCTGCTCCCAAAGTCTGGGGCAAAGGTGAGTCTTAAGGGCATTGAAATTAACCTTCCTCCTGATCTCAGAGATGCAGACTTAAAAAGAGTCGAGGTGTTTCTTACCTTTAAGTTTGCCACCGAGGATGGAGATTACCGTGTTCAGGTGCGTTATCCTAAAACCAGGACCCCTGCCTCGAGTTTAGGAGGGTTTCTGCGTGCCATGGATCACCACAAGAAAATCCTGGATATCGTTGATGGTCTGCGTTTCAATCTGACCTTGAAGACTGGAACGAGTGAGCGAATAAAAAACCTGAGATCCGGAATTTCCGTAAAGGCCTTCGACTCAGAACAGCACGGGCGCCCCAAGCTCAAGATACCTGCCAGTGGTAAGGACCCCAGTCAAAAAAGAATCCGCATTTTTAACGCCTTATACCCCGAATAAAAAAACTTCTTTTTAGGGGTTTACAATAGGAAATCGCTCGTTATAATACACGGTTTTGGATTTAATTTGCGCGTACAAAGAGTTAAGGAGAGGGAATTATGAGAGATATTCTAATTCGATGGGTGGGGTTTTCATTGCTTGTATTGTCTCTGGGGGCAGCTGAAACCAGCCGCAATGCTGTCGATGGGCTTTTGCTAAGAGCTCTAAATGCTTCGGAGCAAATCAAAAGAGCAAGAGATGCAAGTGGCGCCTTGGCTGAGATTGGGGTCAATATGGTACGTGCTGGTCATCCTCAGGAGGCTTTGGGGGTGTTTAATAAGGCAATACTCAAATCCACAGAGTCTCAGATGTACCCCTGGGCCAAGGCAAAAGCCTATGTCATTCAGAAAATGGCAGAGGCAGGACTCTTTAACGCAGCTGTCAATGCAGCAGATCAAATGCCGGACTCCAAATTCAAGGATGCCGCATTGGTAGAAACAGCTATACGACTGGCACAGGCAGGCTATCTGGAGCAGGCTTTAACTCTGGAGGATCGCATTGTTCTGGCTCGTTTCAGAACCATGATGCTTAACAGTCTTGCGACCGTTGCTTTAAACTCCGGACATAACAAAACTTCAGAAGGGGTTCAAACACTGGAATCCCGTATGAAGAAATACGAAGAACTCTATAAAGTAACAAAGTAAATCACTCAGGAGCTAGAGACTTAGGTCCGGGATTTGTTTGCAAAAATCCCGGATCTCTCTGCAAACACGATCGAAAGCCTGACGTCGATGCGAGTCATTATCTTCCATCTTGGATGGGTCCTCGAATGAGTGATGCAGAGTTCTGCACGAACCGGGAAAAACAGGACAACACTCTCTGGCCGAGTCGCAGACTGTAATGATCAAATCAAATTTGCCCTGCTGATAACAGTCCACATTCTCAGAGACCTGAGAAGAAATATCCACACCCATTCTCTTCATGGTTGCTACCGCATCCTGATTGATCCCGTGGGGCCTTGTACCGGCAGACCAGGCCTCAATTTGCCCGGGAAAAAGATGGTTAACCCACCCTTCAGCCATTTGTGAACGGCAGGAATTCCCAGTGCAGATAAATAAAACTCGTAGTGTTTTCATGCTGGGGACTCCAAGGCTTTTTGAATGGCAGGGGAGATGGTATCGGCCAACTTCAGGGGTGATCCTGAATAGGTGGAGAATTGATCTTGCATGAGTCTGGCTGCCAGGCAATGGAGCTTGGTTCCGTTGAGGGCTGCCTCTTCAGCGCAAAACCCCTGAGAGATCAACCCTGCGATGATTCCTGCCAGCACATCCCCAGAACCCGCCTTAGCCAGTACGGAATTTGGGTAGTGTAAAAGCCGCACAGGTCCATCGGGACAAGCCACAACCGTACCTGCCCCCTTCAGGACAATCACCGCCCCAGTCTGCCTAGCAAAATCTACCGCCAAATCCAGTTTACCAGCCTCGACTTCACTGGTTTCAATACCCAAAAGGGCGCTGAATTCACCTGGATGCGGGGTCAACACAGTCGGAGAGGTCCTCCAGCATAAAACGTCCAAGGCCTGCTGGGGGGATTCAAAACATCTTAGACCATCGGCATCGAGGACAATCGCTGCTTTCTCCTTTGCTAAAAGACCACGGAAAAATCGCTGATGATTCGCATCTAATCCACCTCCGGGACCGGCTAAAACAACCTTTTTTTCGAAGCCAAGGATCGAATCGAGAGACGTGCCTTCCGGATCTGATTCAAGAATCTCCAAACTCATAAGGGCGGGTTCAAGCCTAAGCGCCGCCTGAATGGTTTGAGCGGACGAAGCCAAGGTGACCAGACCTGCCCCGGTTTCAAGCGCGGATTTTCCCGCCAAAATAATAGCTCCGGACTTTCCCACTACGCCACCAACACAAAGCAGATGTCCAAAGAACCCCTTATGAGCATCTAAAGGCCGCTGAGGCAATTGCACTTGAAGATCAATATCAAGAACCGGGGCTTCTTGTGGTGCGTTTTGCAAGGAGATCCCAATATCCTTAACCACAAGGCTGCCCCTGAACTCAGCACCGGGGTAAAGGAAATGCCCGCGTTTGGGAGCCTGGAATGTAACGGTCTTGAAGGCTTTTACAGCCGTACCTAGAATGGCCCCGGTATCTGCAGAAATTCCTGAAGGAATATCGACAGCAAACACCTCAGGGACTTGATTCAATCGGGTGATGGCCTTGTGAAATTCCCCGGAGATCTCGCGCGTCAGTCCGGTCCCAAAAAGGGCGTCAATGCCAAGATCAAATTCTTCAGGATCAAATGAATCCAAGGCTGAAATTTCCACCCCTGTCTTCTTGCAGATTTTAAAATGCTCGCGAGCATCCTTTCCACCAGGAGGGGCTTTATTAAAGAGAATCACTGGAAATCCACGCAGGTGGAGATGTCGCGCGATGACATAACCATCCCCACCATTATTGCCAAGCCCACAAAGCACAGCAACCCGTGTGGAAACCGCAAAATCCCGGTAAATCTCACGCACACAGGCAAACCCTGCGTTCTCCATCAAAAGATGTCCAGAAACCCCTAAATCTTCAATGGTGTGCCGATCCAGTTCCGCCATTTCCTCAGCAGAAAATAATCTCTGAACCTGCTCCATAATTCTCCTTCTTACTAACTATACCCCCGTGGACAACTACGAAACAAGTTGTGTGCTTCCCAGGTCCATGAGAACAGGAAACCCCACCGCGTCGTCCTACGGCTTGACCGGGGTCACTATACATGGCTCACTTTTTCGTCCAGGAAGTTTTGGATTTCGCTCTGGAAGCAACCCTGGATAAACATGGTCCGATTCGAAAAGCAGAGCGCAGTGAAAAGTGTAAAGCCAAGAAAAATGAGGCTTCCACCAGGCCAAGTGAAAGCGAAAAGAGACACCCCGAAGTAAAATACATATGTCACGTGACACATAGGCCACGCAGAAAACCCTTCCTCAACCTGTTGTTGATCAGGTTAATCGGCGGGATAAAAGGCGCTGCACCGATGTCGGTCCGGGTTCAAAACCGTCCACTGGGATGCGGGTTACGCAATACATACCAGAGATAGAGCAGTGACAGGGTTCCTACGGAGACATTGGCGATTACGGTAGCCCAAAAAACTCCGGCAACGCCATAACGGCTGGAAAGAAACAGGGCCAGCGGCACATAAAGTCCAAACATTCTAAGGGCCATGAGAGCCGTGGCGGGTAAGGGTTTACGCATGGCATTGAGTGTCGCTGTGGCGATCAAGCGCAAGGATTCAAAGCAGTAGGACCAGGGAACCATGACAAGATACAAAACTGCCACCAAACGAATTTCTATGTCCTCACTGAATATTCTCGTTAAAGGGCCTGAAAAAATCCCGAGCAATGCCGCAGAAAACAATCCCCATCCGAGACAGAACTTCATAGACGCGATTATGGCTTCTCGGACTCGACCTGGTTCCCTGGCACCCCAGTTTTGTCCTACAAAAGGACCCAATCCAGAAGCCAGGGCGATTACGATGATTAGCGAGAAGGATTCCATTCTCTGCACAAGTCCGAAGGCGGCTACCGATTCCTTACCAAAGCCAGAGAGAATTTTCGTAATAATGATCCCGGTAATCGGTTGAATCATGCTCGAACCTGCGGCAGGAATGCCCACATATAGAATTTCACGAAAGGATGCAAATACTTCTCCTGGGAGCGGGATGGATAGGTCAAGAATTTGTTCGCGGACATGCAGTATATAAAGTGCTGGAATGGTGGCTGCTATCCTGGCTAGCAAAGTCGCGATAGCCGCTCCCTTTACCCCAAGGGCAGGTAGGCCCCCCAGGCCAAAAATAAGCACTGGATCCAGGATGAGATTGAGAAATGCTGTAAAACCCATAATTAGGCCAGGGACTCGTGTTTCACCTGACGCCCTCAAAATTGAGTTGCTAACCATGGGGACCACCAAGAAGATCATGGCAACATACCAAACGCTCATATAGTCTTCGATCAGCGGTAAAACATCGTTGGGAGCACCCAGGAACTGGAAAAACGGATGGATGGTTAAGAGTCCTACTCCCACCAGGAAGCTGACAATGATAAGCGCCAGTAACAGACTGTCTGTAGCAAGTCGTTTGATTTTACTGTGATTTCTCTTTCCCAGGGCGAGGGCCAGGGCTGATGCTGTTCCAGAACCAATTCCAAGGATCAAAGTACCCAGAACCATCACAACCGGAGCTGTAAATCCAATAGCAGAGAGTTCACGGCTTCCAAGCTGGCCTACAAAATAGGAATCCGCCAGGTTGACGCCAATAATAGAAAAAAGCCCCCATACCATGGGAGTGGTAAGCCTGGCCAAGGTCGGAACAACCGCTCCACTTATAAGCCGGGCGGAATAATTAGATGGAGTCGGAGCAAAATCGTGAGATTCATGCATGGCTTGAAGTCTAGCATGGGTTTTGTCTGAACTCCCTAACCTCTAAGTTCTCTTAGCTTTTTTGACATGGCTAATAAGCGGCTTGCAGCCCTTTTTCTGGAAGCTGGCGACAATCTGCTCCGCTTTTGCAAAAGGAACCGTTATGAACGAGAATTTATCCATGACTTGTATTTCACTTATGTTTTTGGATTTTACTTGCACGCGGTCTAAAATCATCTTTACGAGCTTGGCAGGCGTCATTTTGTCGCGTTTTCCAAGCCCTACAAACAGCCTGGCTTTGCCTTGTTTATCGAGTTGCTTACCCTTGGCGCCAACCTCTCGAATTTCCCCATAAACATCAGGGTTTAAGTCGTCCTCGAAGCAATAGTTTAGTACTGCGGCCAGGATTTCTGTGGGGTTGTTTTCTTCCTGTAGTTTCTTGGCCCAGTTGAGATAGATGGGATCGATCTCTTCTTTAAGGATGGCGGCTAAGTCATGGTAGATCTTTCTCTTCCTGGCTTTGATAATATCTTTCACTTTGGGTAGAGCAGATTTTTTAATGTCGGTACCCGAAGCTTTCTGAATATACATTAATTTTTTGTATTCACTAGGGGTGATGAAGGTAATAGCCATTCCCACATTACCCGCTCTTCCGGTACGGCCCACACGATGGACGTAGGCTTCAGCATCATGGGGTAGAGAATAGTTAATGACATGCGAGATATTGTTTACATCAATGCCGCGTGCAGCAACATCTGTAGCCACTAGAATCTCGATTCTATGCTTTTTGAAATTCTCAAGGGTTTGCTCTCTTTGAGATTGTGAGATTTCTCCATGGATGGCTTCCGCATCGTAACCTCTGTCCATTAGCTGAGACACCAGAGAGCTAACATTACGCTTGGTTCTACAAAAAATCAGTCCGTAAAAACTACCCTCAATATCGATGATTCTGCACAAGGCTTCGAATTTATCAGCCGACTTCACCTCGAAATAAATCTGCTCTGTTAGATTGCTTGTGAGTTGCTCTTTTTTGGCCGTGAGAAGCTCATATCCATCCATATAGCCATGAGCTAGTTCCTTAATTTTCTCTGGCATTGTGGCCGAGAATAGAAGGGTTCGCTTATTTGAATTGGTGTGTTTGAAGATCTCTTCCATATCTTCGATAAAGCCCATATTAAGCATTTCGTCTGCTTCATCTAGCACTAAGTGCTCAATCTCCTTGAGCTTGAGTGTTTTTCTTTTGAGATGGTCTATGACTCTACCCGGAGTTCCAACGACGATATGCACCCCTTTTTTAAGCCGTCGAAGCTGCTGATCGATGGACTGGCCCCCATAGATAGAGATTGTGCGTATATCTTTATCCCCTTTGAGAGAATTGATTTCCTCAGCTACCTGGATGGCTAACTCTCGGGTTGGGACTAGGACCAGAGCTTGAACAGTTTGAAACTCTGGATTGATCATCTCGATCAAGGGCAACCCAAAAGCGGCGGTTTTGCCGGTGCCGGTCTGAGCCTGTGCGATGATATTCTTATCATCCTTTAGCATGATAGGAATGGTCATTGCCTGAATTTCAGTGGGTTCTTCAAAACCTTTTTGATGAATGGCAGTCAGGGCGTTCTTGGAAAGCCCAAGGTCTTCAAATCTAGTCTGTTTCTTCATGTAAGGCTCTTTCTTGTTCGCAATTTTTGATCAACTCAAGCGAGTTCAAGGAAGATATCATTCTGAGGCCTAAATAAGGAGAAAAGAAAAAAAAGGAGCTTATGGTTCAACATGTTCAGCCGATCCCTTGCCAAATTTTTACTCACTTAGCCTTTTTTGACGGCTGCTTTAAATGGGTTTTGTCTGGCCTTTGTAAATCAGGTGGGGTGCTAATTTTTGGGTTTCAAATATAATAGAGGGGTATGGGTGATTTTGAAAAAGAGAGCATGATTCTTTGTCTTTGTCCCAGTTGGGGGGTGGAGATGCCGCCTATTTCTTTGGGGACACTTAAGGCGGCCCTTGCCTTGCGCGGCATTCCTTTGCGCACTCGTGATCTTAATTTGGAGACTTACCAGGAGCTTGGTGAGGACGATTATTGGGATAAATCCAATTTACATTATTGGGTGAACCCACGCTTATTCGCAGAAAATATCTTTCCTCGTGTGGATTCACTTCTGGAGAAAATCAGCGATGAACTGGCTTATGGTCCCTGGAAAACCATTTGTTTTTCGGTTCTTTCCAGCAATGTCATTTTTACGAATCGCCTGGCCCAGAGGATTAAGCTCAAGGTTCCCCATAAAACTTTGGTGGTGGGTGGTCCCTGTCTTTGTTTTCGTGAGGAGCGTGAACGACTGCGTACAGATTTTGATTTTTTTGTGGTGGGGGAGGGTGAGGAATCCCTGGTCGAACTCTATCATTATTTGGATGGGAGCCGTGAGACTCTACCGGGTGGGGTTTATCAAACACGACGGATTGGGGAGGATTTACCTTTTCGCATGACCTCGGATCTTTCGCTTTATGGGGTGCCTGATTACTCAGATTTAGACCTTTCGGCCTATTCACTGGATTCACTGCCTTTGATTTTTACGCGTTCTTGCCTTTTTAAATGCCGTTTTTGCGCGGATTTTCGCTCCATGGGGGGCTTTCGCAAACAAAACTCCACTCGTATTTATGAGATGGTTGATACCTTCTACCAGAGTGGGTACCGCTCTTTTTGGCTCAATGATTTGCTGATCAACGGGATCATGAAGGAGCTGGTGGAAGTGTTTTTGAAATTAGAGGAAGAAGGCAGAGCTATGGAATGGATCGCTCTGGCAACCCCCAATCGTCAACTGGTGCTCGAAGAGCTGAAAATCCTGGCACGTAATGGTTTGAAAACCCTCAATCTGGGGATCGAGTCGGGTTCGGATTCTGTCATGCGTAAGATGAAAAAAGGTTTCAACCTGGAGCAAGCTGAAGCGGGCCTACGTAGGATTCGAGAGGCGGGCATCAACACTCAGTTAAATATCATCGTCGGCTTTCCCACAGAGACAGAATCTGAATTTGAGGAAACTTTGAGCTTTTTATCTCGTAATAAAGAATATATCTGTGGATTTACCTCGGTTAATGCCTGCGTTTTGTTGGCTGGATCGGAGATCGCGCGCTTTCCAGAGAAGTTTGGAATTTTCTGGGAAGACGGGGCAGATATGCAGACGGAATGGACGGTTGGCGTGGAAAATACGCCAGAGATTCGCAAGAGGCGATTAACCAGAGTTTTGGAGTGGGTTCGTGAAAATGGATACGATTTATACTCCAGTAACCGGGAAACCTCCTAGGGGCCAAAGAATAGGCCCTTTTACAGGCGTGGGTTTCCTGTTTTCGCTCGCCCGGATTCTTTGTCTTTTGATCCTGGGGCTGAATCCGGTTTTTGGTGAGGACGCCGTGCTGACTGTTTCGGGTCAAAATGGGCTGGAAGCCCTGAAGAATGCGGCTCCCGCAAACCCTGATTTAAACAATTTAATCAACAAGAAGTGGAAGTCGGCTATCAATTTTTATCTGGGTCGTAGCATGCGGGGTATTCCCACGGCTCTCTCCAAAGATCTTAGTGCTATCGGAATCAAAATAAA
>CAZRLV010000084.1:10272-11470 GCA_964600955.1 uncultured bacterium | reverse complement strand
ATTTTTTCTTTTCCCCATTCCGATGATTCCTCTAGTTCCGATAGTTCTGTAGTTCCGTTAGGCCCCTCCCTCTTCCTTCAGTGATTTAAAAACAATTTGCAGTCTTTGCTTAGTTTTTGTTTTAGAGTTTTGGCGTAGGCTTGGATTTGGCTTTTGGAGTAGCGGGCGCTGAAATGTGTCAAGAGCAGGGTTTTACAGCCAAAGCCAGGGGCGGCCTCAAGAATATCCTCGAAATGGGTGTGCCCGGTTCGATAGGCCTTTTCACGATGTTCTGGGCCAAAAAAGGTCGATTCCAGAATCAGAGTCTCAAAATGTGAAATTTTGGGACTCTTTAGAACTCTGCGGTCCGTGTCTCCGCTGTAGAAGAGAACGGGATGATCATAGATTTGCGAGACTTCATTTCCCTTTGCGATCTGGGACTGGATTTCCTGAGGTGGACAGCCCATGAGGTCGGATCTAAGCCGTCTGCGACGGTCATAAATCTCAAGACAGAGGTTTTCCTGGCGATGAAAACCCAGGCTGACCTTGAGAACTCTTGAGCCCCCCAGCAAATAGTCTTGGCCTGGTTCAAGGTTTTGCCATTCATAGTCCCAGCCTTTGGATTGATTCAGTTTCTCAAAAGTCTCTAGAATTATCTTGAAATCAGGATAAATCCAGGGGGCTCCATAAATTTTCAGTGGGGCATGACTCAGCAGATCCTTGCGGGAAATAAGTTGGAAAAGACCCCCGAAATGATCCATATGGGCATGGGTCAGAACCACCCTTTTTGTCCCGGTAAAACAGGATTGATAGATCCCGCAGTCCATCAAAACCCGCCAGGGTTTAAAATAATAATAGCTGAATTCCCCGGCAATGGACTCAGTTTGAAGATCAAAGATTTGAGGAAAATGATTAGGCATCTTTGCTATCCAGGCGCCCGTTTTGTTTGAGCCAGACGAGAATTTCCTTAGAGTCCAGAGTTCCCTGCCACTGGAGTTCTCGAACTTCAAGCAGGGTGTTTTCAAATCCAGGTCCGGGTTTGAGCCCCCAGGCCATGAGTTGTTGGCCGCCGATCTTTGCAGGGGGGCTTTCCAGGGCAGCAAGGGGCTTCCAGTTCAGCTGGGGTCCTATGCCCTCATAGAGTGTCAACACCTCTTTGCCGACGCCTCCCTGGAGGATTTTTTCCTGTAGGCTGAGGGCAAAGGGAGTCTCAAAGCGC
>CAZRLV010000084.1:0-10262 GCA_964600955.1 uncultured bacterium | reverse complement strand
ATGCGGCAGAGTTCTTTGAGAATCAAGAGAATGATTTTTGTGGCCGGAATATGGTTTTGGTTTAAAGACAGCTCAAGGGATTTAAGATCTGCTGGGCTCGGTTGGAAGGACTGGGACTCCAGCCAGGGAATTAGGAGCCAGGGAAAAAGAAGCCTTGGATTTTCAAACGGGGTGGCAGGAAAATAATTTTTTGCTGTAGATGGGAAGAACTCAGCAAGCTTTCCAAAGCAGGGTCGAAGAATTTTGTGTTGCAGATAGAGAGCATAGCCGTTTTTGAGATTTTGGGTAAGAGAGCGCTGAAATTCCTGGGCGATGCGATCTTTGGAAAGGCTGGGAATCCATTCCTGTGAAGATTTTAAAATCACAGATTTTAAGGATTTATCCAGTTCAAACCCGCGTGTATTGGCAAAACGCAGAGCCCTTAGAATCCTAAGAGGGTCTTCCAGAATACGTTTTTTTGCGGATCCAACGGTTCGTAACTTGAGCGCCTTGATATCTTCGACTCCATTAAAGGGGTCAAAGAGTTCAAAAGACAGAGATTCCTTTTGGAGTCGGAAGGCCAGGAAGATGGCATTGACCGTAAAATCGCGCCGGGCCCCATCCTCTTGTGCCGAAATATTGCTGGCATCAATTTCAAACTCCTGGTGCCCCGGTCCTGTGGAGCGCTCCGTTCTTGCCAGGGCAAGGTCCATGGGCTCCGGCCAGCCGATGAGGCCCACTTTGAACACAGGAAAGGCCCGCCCCACGCGCGAGAACTCTCGAATAACGCCTTGTTTTCGCATGGCTTGCAGAACCCTGCGAAGTTCTTTCTCGTGGGTATGTTCAACTAGCCAATCAAGGTCCTTTTTGCCACAATGACCTAAAATCAGATCTCGAATGAGTCCACCGACAAGATAAAGCCCTGAAGATTGCTTGGCTTCCCTGAGAAACGCAGTGGCAAACTCAGAAATCACAGACTGAGATTCAAGCCAGCTATGTACGGGTTCCAAAAGAGCCAGAGAAAGGTATTTCATGGGCGACCTGGAAAAGTGCGTAGCGAGTATATCACCCTTGCGAGGATTAATTCTTCTCGATCATCTCCTCTGGTATACTGTCTGCGGATTTGATGGCATTTTTTGGTTGGGGAACCAAAAGGATTATGGAGTCTCAGCAGTTTTTAGACGAAGTTTGCGTAAAATGTGGCAGACCACAGGTTTTTCCGGGAGCACCGAATGTTTTTCGATGCCCGTATTGCAAGGATTTTTTCAAACCTCAGGCTGAGCGTATTTTTCTCTACGAGGAAGAGTTACATCGATTGAATCAGGAACGGCCCGGGCGGATTTTTTTTAGGAAACCATGGTTGAAGAGATTTTTATTGGCTATTTTGGTCTTGGCCCTGGTTTTAGCTCCAGGATTCTGGCGGGTGTTGCCGGGGCTGGGGGTCTTGACTCTTTTGATTTATAATCGTCAAATGTTACGCCATCCTATTTCCTCTCGAATCCAATGGCTTGAGTCAGAGCTTCAGACTCTGGTGCGGGATTATGAAGGCGAAATACGCCCCCAGGAGGAAGAGTCTTGACCATTGTTTTGATCTTTACCTTGCTTTTTCTGGCCGTCGCCGCTGGATTTTTTCTATCGGGGCGTGAAGGTGTCCGCGGTAGCGCAGAGCAGGATGCCCTGCATGAATCCCTACCGGATGAGGCCGTTCCTTTCCAGTACGGGGTCAATCGCCCCAAGCGCACGATTGAACTTGAAGCTCACCCAGTGGAGCAAATCAAAATGCTGGCTTCAAAACTGGATCGCTATGTTGAGGCCGCGCGGCAAAGGATCGAGGACCCAGAGCTGATGTTGCGCTTTAACGAGGCGGCTGAAGCGGTTTCGTGTGATTTGGACCGCTTGAATCCAGAAGAGCTTCTAGCGGCCCTGATGGACTTTTTACCCGTACAGGTGAATTACAATTTCAATCTTGACGGTGAGTTGGCAAAACTTCTTGAAGACTTAACCGAGTTGATCCATTCCGTTGCAAATGTCCCTGAGAGTATTTTTCGCATTGAACATCGGACACGAGCATTAAACAAACTTGAATCTGAACTTTTTTCTCTGATTCGTGAGTATCAGGAACTGCGCTCTAAAAAGCTGTCTGCAGGTCAAATTTCCAAGCTGGTCAGCAATGCCGTGGGCATTGTTTCCAACGAGGAGCTATGCTCCGCAGAACTTGAAAAACTTTTGAATTTTTATTTTGGACTGCGGGCTTTTCAAGTTATGCGCCATGTCAGCAGTGTAGAGTGTGATGAGATCAAGGTTGAGGTTGCCAACCTCATCAAGACTCTGGGCGAAGGCAAAGAGGACTTCAAAAAAGAGGACCATAACTTTGTAGAGCAGACCCAGAAAGGATTGCTCATGAGGCTACGCGGATATTGCTCGCGACACCTGAGGCTGTTTAGCGGAATCGAAGTGGGCTTAACCACACTTGAGGGCTGTAATTTTACGGCCCTTGTTAAAAACGAAGAGCGATTGAATCGCATGCCTTATGATGTGGAGAATGAGTATCTACCCATGACCCAGACCTTTGGCTCAGAAGAAGGTAGGTTGGAGGCAGAATTTAACCGGCATTTTAAGAAGATTCTGGGGGCCTATTCGGAAAAGGCTCCCAGGAACAAGCTTTCAGTGGGTATCGTGGAAAGTTCAGTCGCATTTTTTTTGCAGCGTTCCAGCGATGCTGAAATGCTCTTGGAGTCTCCCCTTGAAGACGCCTTATTAAAGATTCTTGATCCGATGATTTCCGGACTGCAGGAGAGTGAGTCCTAGAAAATTTAAGATATTAATGATTTCGGCTCGCGCGGATTATGGCGGGGGCCCAGAGCATCTTTTTCGTCTGGCTCAGTCTGTTTCTGATCGGATTGAGATTTTTATTGCGGCCCCTGATGATGAGCCTTATGACTTGCGTTACAAAGCCCTGATTGGTGAGGCCTCTGTTTTCAATATTCCCCATCGTAGATTTTCTCTAATTTGTTTTTTACGCCTTTTAAACTGGGTTCGACGCCAGAAAATTCAGGTGATTCATTCACATGGAAAAGGGGGAGGAATCTATGCCCGGTTTCTAGGAATCTTACTAAACCTGCCGGTTGTGCACAGCTTTCATGGTTTGCATCACGGAGGCTACAGTGGAATTTTTCGCTGGCTTTATCTGATGCTTGAGAGGATTCTGGCTTTCAAAACAGCCGTGTTGATCTCAGTCTCTAGGAGCGAATTAGCGCTTTTGGAAACCCTTGGTTTGGGATCCCAGTCAAAAAGGAGACTCATTTTAAACGGAGTTTCCCTACCCACAACCAAGCCCTTACCCCTGGCGGAGCGGGCGTATCCGTTTCGCATTTTGACGGTGACTCGTTTTGACAAAGCTAAAAACCCTTGGCTTTTATTGCCTATTTTAGAAGCTTTGATGGCTTGCCGAGGTGAGCATGAGTTTGTTCTCGAAGTAATTGCCGCACCTGAGCAGGAGCAGGGTTTTATGCAAGAGGCTAGAAAGCTTGGGCTGGATGAGCGGATTCGGTACTTAGGTCTGGAGCCTGATCTATCGAAACGTTTTTTGTCGGCGTCTTGTTATCTTTCAACCTCTCTTTGGGAGGGGTTGCCGTTGGCTATGATGGAAGCCATGTCTTATGGCGTTCCTGTAGTGGCAAGTCGGGTCGTGGGAAATATTGATTTGATCGAAGAGGGGTCTTCGGGTCTTCTGTATGATTTTAATCAGCCTGAGGCGGCGGCTCAACATTTGTCCACCCTCATGGAAAACCCCGATCTTTGGGCTCAGATTTCGGAGAATGCACAAACACGGATTCGAGATGGGTTTTCCTTAAAGCGTAAGGCGCATGAAACTCTCAGCGCTTACAAGGGAGCTTTGAAGTCGCCCTAAATTAAAAGCGCAGGAGAGCCCGGATCAAGAACCACCAGGTTTGAGCTTTCCATGGAAAAATCAGGATCGAGCTCCAGAGGCTGGGAATGGCTTTTTTATGCTGACTTGCCAGGACATGCAGCTTTCCCTTGTAATAGTCGACACGGGCATGACAACGCTTCGTGAGCTGACTCAGGTCATAGATTTCAGGATTCAGGTCTTGAATTTGAACCATCAGGATGTGTCGGAGGTTTTCCTGCTGAGTCTCAATATTGCGCGAAAGCTGATCCGGTTCGGCAGACTGCGTGGTGAGGCATTGATCGATGAAACCCCAGTCTCCCTGCTTTGCAACTCGTAGCCAGAGGTCATAGTCTTCGACCATGGCAAACTCTTTGGCCGGATTGAATCCGCCGGTTTTTTCCAGGATTTTGCCTTTTACCAAAACGGCGGAGGTGGTAAGAAAATTGCCCTGGAACAAAAGAGCGTCAAAGGTTGGCTGGTGGACCAGGCCTTTCGCAATGGAGCGGTGCTCAATCACGCGTTCATCCATGACAACCTGAGCGCCATGGGCAAGACCCACGAGGTTTGGGTGAGATTTTAGGTAGTGATCTACGCGCTCTAGTTTCTCGGGGTAAAAAACATCATCACTATCGAGAAACGCAAGCCAATCACCGCGTGCGAGGTGAATTCCTGTATTGCGACTGCCTGCCGGAGAGCCTGTATTTTCCTGCCAATGATAAATGATGCGCGGGTCTGCTTTTTGAGCCGACTCGATGACTTCACGGGTGTTGTCCGTAGATCCGTTATCAATAATCAAGACTTCAAAATCTGTAAAACTCTGATTCAGGACTGAGTTTAGAGCTTTTAAGACAATCTGGGCGCGATTATAGGTTGGAATCAAGACTGAGAATTTCATGACGAAGGGGATTGAAGAAGATCGAATATCTTATGAATCTCCTCATTGAAAGCCTCATGCAATTCGTAGTCAATGACGGCCTTGATCTTGGTGCAATCCACTTGGAGCCCCTTGCTTGCGGGGGTCATATCTTCTGAATTGGTATGAATTTCCAAGGGTTTTTGATAGCGTGATTCAAAAGCGACTTTTACCTTTTTTGCCAGATCAAGAATGCTAGTGGTTTTTTCTGAGCCCAAATTGAAAACCTCATTTAGACTCGCTTTTTTGCCAAGCAAGTGATCAATAATCTGACAAATATCTTGAATCCAGATAAAGTCGCGAGCGGCTTTACCATTTGAATTGAGCCGGATGGTTTCTTTTTCATAGGCCATACGGGTCAAATCATTCAAGACCAGATACCATTTGCTGGACTCGCGTCCATAGGGCGCTCCATACCCGTTGGTAATTCTGAGAATCGTATAGGGGAGCCCCAGCGTGGCATGGATCTGTTTGACATAAACTTCACCAAATAGATGAGTGCTCGCGTAGTCGTTGCGTGGCATGGGAACATTATCTTCACGGACGATACCCTCCCTCATTCCATAGACATGAAAAGTACTGAAATAAACAAAATGCTTGAGTTCGGTCTCTGCTAAAACTTGAGCCAGGTTTCGTGTTCCAAGGGCATTGACCTCAAGAGCATCTCTGGCATAGTCCGGCCCTCCCGCATCATTCAGGCTGCCGGTGTGCAAGCAGTAATCGTAATCCCCAAGCTTGCTTTTTAGGCCGCAAAGGTCTCTCAGATCAACCTGGATGGTTTCCAGACTCTCGTGGATTATGGGGCGGTTTTCACCACGGGTGAGCACGGTGACTTGATAGCCGCGTTTAAGAAAATGATTTGTGAGCCATGAGCCCAGATAACCAAAGCCGCCGGTAATTAATATTCGCATGGTTTTTCCCAGCTATAGGGTATTTGCGAGAGATCCACGGTCAGCCCCTCTTGGGGATCATGCTCTATGCTGGCAATATTTAATAGCATATTCAGACCGGGCTCCAATCCCTGAAAAGCCATCCAGATTCCCGGAGGAATCGTGAGCCTGGAGTAATGATTTGTTCCTAGCACAAATTCGCGAAAGGAGTTTTTTGGGTTTTGAGAATTGCGGTCATCCCTTAAAACAAAACGAATAGAACCTGAAGGAACCATGATATTGAGTAACATTTGTTTATGTTTGCGCCATCCTTTGATAGAACCTTGATTCACGGTTGAAAAATAGGCTTCGCCAAATCCATCAAAGCCGGGGGCGCTTTGCTTTAATCCGTGTAAGACTGTGCCCTTCGTTCCCTGAATACGCTTCAGGGGAGTGATCAAGACCCCGGAGAACTCGACAGGGTCCATGCTTGCTCTCTTTTTGTTGCCAGACTTACATACTCTTGAATTTGGCTGCGGGTTAGTTCAAAGGCCGAGGCAGGATTTTTATAATAGTCCAGATACCAGGTGCTTACGAGTCGGATGAGTTCCGCGTAGGTCAGGGTCGGGAGCCACTGGAGGTGATTGAGGGCCTGGTCACAGTTGAGTTTCAGTAGACCCGCCTCATGGAAACCAGGCTCCTGACCCATGGAGATGGGCTCCACACCCTTGTCGAAGGACCAGTAGCCCTTCAGGTCCGTTAGCAGGGTACCCACAGATTTATCCTGATCCGCACGGGGTCCAAAATTATAGCTTTCCCCCTGAATGCGATCCTGAGATGCAAGAATCTGCCCCAGTCTAAGATAGCCGCTCAGGGGTTCAAGTACATGCTGCCAGGGGCGTGTCGCTTGAGGTCTTCTGATATCGACGGGGTCTCCCTTGCTCCAGGCCCGCATGGCATCTGGAACGATACGATCCAGAGCCCAATCTCCTCCGCCAATGACATTGCCTGCTCTCGCGGTTGCAATTTTACTCTCAGATTGCTGGTTGAAGGAGCAGTGGTAGGCGTGTGCGATGATTTCGGCTGCCCCCTTGCTGGCACTGTAGAGGTCCTTGCCTCCCAGGCGATCAGATTCGCGATAACCCCAGACCCATTCCACATTTTCATAGCATTTGTCGCTTGTGATTAAAACGCCGGCACAGGGCTTTGGCGAGTTGCGCAAAACTTCCAAGACATGTGCCGTGCCCAGGACATTGGTGGAGATTGTTTCTACCGGATCCTGATAGGAGCGAGATACGATGGCTTGCGCGGCCAGATGAAAGACAATTTCGGGCTGCGCGTCTGCAAAACTTTTTTGAAGCCGTTTCAAGTCGCGGATATCACCATAGCTATGTTTGAGCCGGTCCTCGAGTCCAGCCGCCTTAAATAATGAAGGTTCACTGGGAATGTCCAGGGCATAACCAAAGACCTCAGCCCCCATTTCCAACAGCCAATGACTTAACCAGCTCCCCTTGAACCCGGTATTACCAGTAACCAGAACTCGCTTTCCACGATAAAAATCATTAAATATCATGGGTTCCACAGTCTCCAGGGGGCCGTTTCAGACCAAAGCTTTTCCAATTGATTCTTGTCACTGAGTGTATCCATACATTTCCAGAATCCCTGATGCTTAAAGACTTTCATTTCTCCAGCTTTTGCGATCTCTTCAAAAGGGGATTTCTCCAAAATCACCGTGGGATCATCGGGTTGGATCATTTCAAAGACGGAAGGCTCCATAACCATGAATCCTCCATTGATCCATTTCCCGTCTCCTTTTGGTTTTTCCCAAAAATGGGTAACGCTGTCATTTTCTGTGATTTCAAGAGCCCCAAAGCGGCCCTCAGGCTGGACCCCAGTGATGGTGACCATTTTCCCATGCGAGTGGTGAAAGCTTAAAAGGCCCTGGAGATTGACATCTGAGACCCCGTCTCCATAAGTGAGCATGAAACTGTCCTGAAGATAGGGTTCCGCCTGCTTCAAGCGGCTTCCAGTCATATTATTGGAGCCGGTTTCAAGGAGGGTGATCTTCCAGGGCTCAGATCTTGCGTTGAGGATCTCCATGCGGTTTTCACCCAGATCAAAACAAATATCCGATTTTTTCATGAAATAACTGGCGAAGTACTCCTTGATCATAGCGCCTTTATAGCCCAGCAGAATTACAAAATCCTGGATTCCAAAATGGGAATATATCTTGAGAATATGCCAAAGAATAGGGAGCTCACCTATCTCGACCATAGGTTTGGGGCGTACACGGGTTTCCTCACCCAGTCGGGTGCCCATTCCTCCTGCTAGAATAACGGCTTTCACGTTTTATCTCCTCTTCAAACCCGGTCCTCAAATTCCTGGGAACCGCAACCACGGGCAGTATACCAAAAGCTGGACTTGTGCAGGGGAAAGGAAACGTCGCGATGCTAGGTTCGGGGGGTGGACCGATGGTAGAATGCCTTCAACGGGCTTGATTTGCATGCACTCACTTTCTATTCCCTCTCGCTTCCTGATTTCCTTCATGGCCCTCGCTCTGCTGTCCTGCCTGCTTTGGGTACTCGTCTGGCCGAGGTCTTCCCTGAGCGGGGAGGGGTTTAGGTCTGAATCAGAATTTCTTTGGATGGCTCGCGTTTTAACCCCGCGCTTTACCCAGGCACTGCTTCTCCTGAATCAGGATGATGGTCGATCCTTGCAGACCTTAATTCAGGATTGCTCAATTTCTCCTACGGGTGGGGAGGGGTTGATTCGCATTGCAGTTTTCGATTCAACCCGAAAATATTTGGCAGGTGTAAATACAGATCCTTCGCAGAGTCTCCACGCTGACTTTATGCGACTACAGTTGAGACTTGAGCCTAAGGTCGCCCGTATTACAGCTCCACTGGAGGCAGGGGAAGGGGTAGTGGGATTCCTGCAAATGGATTTTCCAAGGTTCGGTGAAATGGCAAGCCACAGCGAAAAAACCAGGAACTTGCTTGTCTTTGGTTTACCGGGAGCTATTTTGATTTTAGGCTTGGCCTGGTGGGGTACCCGCAGGTGGATCAGTCCACCCGTCAAAGCTCTGGAAACCTGGCTTGGAGAAAAAACTCAGGACTACGAAGAGACTATCAGGATTTATGCTCAGGGAATTTCAGATCTAAAGCGTCAAACTGATTTGCAGGCAAGTGAGATTGAAATTTTGCGCGAGACTATAGACAGCCTCTGTGGAGCTATTCCTGAACTAACGCAGTCTTCGCCGGCTACAGCTCGTAAACCGGACTCTTTGCTACCTGAGAATTTGGAAACCTATTTTTCGAGAGTTGAGGACGTTCTCCGGGACACCGAAAACTTTCTTAAGTCTTTGCGGGACACTATGGCGCGTGGAGATGTTTTGACTTTAAACGCCTTTGTTGAGGCAAATCGTTGCGGCGAGTCAGCACAGGGGTTCTCGGTAGTAGCCGAAGAACTGCGTGAACTGCACAGAAAATCTCAAACTCAGCTCAATGAGTTTGCCGGCCATGTGGAGGATTGGCGCTCAGCGCGCAGCTCCGATACATTGCTCCTGGCTAGATTACTGGCATATTTTGATCTAGGAGCGCAGGAGTATGAGGAGTTTCGCAGACTCCTGCAAGACAATTCTGGTACAAGGGAGAATTTCGAGCGAAAAATTCTTAGACTGGCAGATGGCTTCAAGACTCAAGCGCAAGCCATCGAGGAGATTTCAGCGACTTTGGATGTATTCTTAGAAGCTGAACACGATCTTAGTCAGCATAGAACGTTTTTAAGAAAATTTAAAACTGAAATCGCTTCAACCTTGGGAGGGCGTCGTGGATAAAGCCGGAATCAAGGCCGCGCCTCTAGTTGAAATTTCTGGTTTTTCCAAGAGTTTTGGAGGGACCCAGGCTGTGAAAGAGCTCTCTTTTGCCGTTTATTCGGGTGAAATTTTTGGTTTTTTGGGTCGAAATGGGGCCGGAAAGACGACGACCTTGAGGGCGTTACTGGGTATTTATCAGGCAGATCAGGGCCAGCTTCATATTGAAGGGCGGCCCTTTGATCAAAGTCGAGTGCATGAGGTGGGGTATCTACCCGAAGAGCGTGGACTGTACTCAAGAGCATCAGTTCTTGATACCGTACATTATTTTGCGAGATTGCGGGGTCTCTCTGCCGCCACGGCAAAGCAGGAGGCCCAGGGCCTTTTAGAGCGTTTTTCACTTCAAGATGTCACCGGAAAACGTATTCAAGATCTTTCCTCTGGAATGCAGCAAAAGATACAGATTATTATTAGCATTATTCACAAGCCTAAGCTTCTAGTGCTTGATGAGCCCTTTAGGGGGTTAGACCCGGTCAATCGCCAATTGGCCTTCGAAGTTCTAAATGAACTCAAAGATGCCGGTACCACCATTTTATTCTCTTCACATCAAATCGCGGAGATCGAAAACCTCTGTGATCGGGTCATCATGATTTCCAAAGGGGAAAAAAAAGCCTATGGCGGAATCCAGGAGATTAAGTCGACCTATGAACCTAGATTCATTCACATCAATTACGAAGGAGAACTGCCTGCACTGGATGTAGAGAGGTGCGAAGATCAAGG
>CAZRLV010000083.1:0-11657 GCA_964600955.1 uncultured bacterium | reverse complement strand
AGCTTATCGAGTCGGCTATCATCTTCCGGAACTACTGGACTCGGATCACGTCTTGATCGGTCGTGACGCGCGCACATCATCACCGTCCCTGTTTAAAGCTATGTGTGAGGGGGTCTTGGACCGCGGTTGTGATGTCTGGGATATTGGGATTTGTACGACCCCTACGGTTTACTTCGCGGCCCCGCATCTTGAGGCAAAGGCCAGTGTCATGATTACGGCCTCGCATAATCCCAAGGAATATAACGGGTTCAAAATTTCGCGTGAAGAGGCGCGGCCTGTGGGTAAGGAAACAGGTCTGGTAGAACTGGAAGCCCTCTGTCAACAAAAGCCGTCTCCTTCGGGAGAGAGGGGTAGGATCATCTCGCATGATTTGCGTTCCCCGTATCTGGAATTTGTAGGGCAATGGCGCAAGCCCCTCAACGGACTTAAAATCGTCTTCGATTCGTCCAATGGTATGGAGGGGCTTTATCTAAGAGAAGTCTTTGAACATTCAGGAGCTGAATGCACCTATATCAATCTCGAGGTGGATTGCACCTTCCCCAATCATGAAGCCAACCCGCTGGTGGTTGAAAACGTACGTCAACTGCAAGATAAAGTGCGTGAGAAAAAAGCCGATGTAGGGTGCATTTTTGACGGGGATTCTGATCGGGTCATGTTTGTGGATAACGAGGGTGAGTTTGTCTTTCCTGATCTTGTGATCGGGGTCATGGCCAGTGAGCTTCTCAAACATGAAAAAGGGGCAGTTCTCTACGATGTGAGAAGTTCGCGCAGTGTCATTCAGGAGATCGAAAAATACGGCGGCACTCCCACTCTCTGTCGTGTGGGTCATACCTATGCCAAGGCTCTTTTAAGAGAGACAAACGGGGTCTTTGGCGGAGAACTGGCAGGGCATTATTATTTTCGTGAAAACTCCTATTGTGATTCAGCGATTATTGCCTGTTTGGTAGTGCTTGGGATTCTGGCTGAGAGCCCCCAAACTTTGGCTGAGACCATTGATGAAATTCGAAAATATCATTACTCGGGAGAAATCAATTTTAAAGCCGAAAACAAAGACGAGTTGATGGATCTCGTTCAAGCTCATTTCAAGGGAGGGCGTATCGACACCCTCGATGGGATTCGGGCAGATTTTGAAGACTGGTGGTATAACCTGAGAAAATCTAACACCGAGCCTTACCTGCGTTTGGTGGTTGAAGCTGTAAGCCCCGAGCGCCTGGATGAGAAGGTGGCTGAGATCAAGGGGATTATTGAAGAAAATCGAAGATGAGGAAAAGAGGAATCATAGGAAGATTGGGAGAAGGAACTAGAGAACTATCGGAACAAATGAAGACGGAGAAGGAACTAAAGGAATTATCGGAATGGGGAAATGAAAGAGGAAGAAAGATGGATCCCCTGGTCAAGCCAGAGGATGACGCAGTTATGTTCTTCTTCAAGTCTTTTTCTGCATTCCTCTGATTCTTGGCCTTTGTCATCCTACGGCTTGACCGGGGGATCCACTTCAATGGTCGTAAAAAGTTTTTTCTTCATTCTGACTTATGAATTCTGGCTTCAGTCTCCTGGATTCTAGATCATTACTATGCAGGACTTAATTAGGCATTCAGGTTTTCTCGCTTTATTCGCGGCGGCCTTCCTCTGCGGTTGCGGTGCTCCTTCGGGGACGGGTCAAGACTCCGGTTCTTCCACGGGTTCTATAACCCTTAGTATCAGTGAGATTCTGGCAGTTGACGAGATCATTGTCGGGGGTAAGGTAGAGCTTGGACTAGGGGTGGATAGTCTCACCGGAAAGCTATCTCCTACTTTGCCGTTTCAGACTCTGGTCACCGATACAGGCGGAAAAACCGGAGGGTTTTCGGTTTCATTATCTCCTTCAGTCACTACGGTTTTTTTTCAAGTTTCTGGAGGTACCCTGGGCGAAAATGGCCCTGCTTTGAGTTCACAGTCTCGCTTTACGGGTGTCATTGAGTTAAAGACGGGGGCTAGCACTAGCTTCCCCAGGGTGAACATCAACCCGTTCACCACTCTTGTGGCGAATGTGAAGTCCTTGAGTCCGGGTCTTGAGATACCCAATATTGCTTCTCAAGCAGTTTCTCAGTTTTTTCAGTCCACGGCAGTAGGAATCATTGACATCAATTCAGAAGCTTTTTTGGGGCAGACTTCCTCGCAGGTAGAAACTTCAGGGAATGCTCCCATTTTTCAACTGATGAATGAGATGATTCGAGTTGCCTCAGGTTCGCAGTCAGGTGCCTCGGAAGGGGACCGGGTGGCGGCTTTTGTTCTCAAGACCTTGCAGGATGTCCCTGCGGGCAAAAATTTGTTTGAACAAGGGGGTACGGTCTTTGAGGGCTTGAGTTCTGTGGCGGTTGATTTACGTTCAACCCCTGGGCTTTATGGTGGGTTTTTCTCTGAGGCACTTTCAGTGATTAAGACAAGCTCCACAGCCAGTTTCAAACCGCAAACCTTTACCTCTCAACCCATCGGTTCAAGTCAGTTCACTCTTTTGGGTCAACTCTGGTTGGACGACTCACAAGCCTGGATCAACTCTGTGAGTTCAGGCACAGCCTGGATCACCTCATCCAATGGGGCTGCGCTTATTCTCACGGCTCTGCCCAGCTCTATCAGATTTGATCTTTCGCAAAACACCTACCACCCTCAATTGAATGCAAAAATGCAAATCCTTGTTTCACGGGGAGTTAATGATGAGATTGAAGCTCTGGTGGACCCCACCGAGATCGATGCCAGAGACGGATTTACCCTGGCTTTTCCCGCAGGGGCAAGTATTACAGGCAAGCGGGTCAAGCCAGACGGGACTCAGATCTCTCTGACTCTAAGTAATAAAAGCAAAGATAGTTTCCCTTCAACAACGGGGTTTCTCAATCTCCCCTTGGGGGAATTTATCTCTAAGGCTGAAGAGGCGGCGGGTGCAGATTTTCCTAGCTCACAGGGCCAAACCATTGATGTTACTGTGGCCTTTGAGGGCGGCGTATTTTTTCATACCCCCGATCATCCGGGACTATTTACACGCATAAGGTTTCCTTCCGTAGAAATTCTTCCAGGAGAGTAGCATCAGAATGAAGGCAGTGACGCCCTGATGGCATTGTCATCCTTCGACTTGACCGGGGGATCCATCTTCATTCTTGAGTTTAAGTATCCAGGTTATTCATCGTGTTTCCGATAGCTTCAGAAACTCCACTCTTAGATAAAGAGATGGGGTTCTTCTTATGGCTTGGATTCGCTATATCACTTTTCTTTGGCTGTGTTCTCACGCAAGCTCATTTGCCTTTCTAGATAATCTTGGTGAGAGTCCCACGGCTTTGTTATTGCCTCCGGGTCAAGTGGAACTCTCCCTTTTCCACAATCGCGTGAATTCGACCTTGGATGTTTTTGATTTTCGAGAGCTGGAAAATCCAAGTTCAGATACGATTGGAGATATGAAAGGCTGGGGAATGGGGCTCAGATTCGGCCTCTCTCCCTCTTATACTCTTCTCTATGATCGTTCATTGAATCACTATAATTTTGGCAGGGGGCTTTTGGATGTGGAGTCCGAGGATATTTCCATCAAAAGAATCTTGCGAGAATTTCCAGACAAAAATCAGCTTCTTTCCTTGCAGCTTTCCCATAGTCGTAACCGCGGAGCGGGTATAAACAAACTTTTCTCAAAGATTACGTTTCAAAACTCAAATTTTGTATTCAGTCCTCCAGCCAGACTTGATTTTGGAGGCTCTCTGGATCGAGAGCTGTCCATGATGCTAGTGGGGAGTCGTCAAGTTCGGTCCAAGCTACTGGTCAGTTTATTTGGAAAACTGGGGTGGGGAGAGATTGTTAGTGAACTCGATACCAATCTCCCCGTGGACGAACTTCAGGAGGTTCTAGATGTGCTGTCTTACCATCAAAAAAAGCGTGAACTGGGATATTCATTGCATTATAAGATGGATGAGACCCAGACTCTTTTCATGGACTACCATTATCTGATTCTTAAGCGTAGCAAGGATGTCTCAGACCCGGTGAGGGTGAATGAGATCGTCAATGCAGGTTACCAGAAAAAAATCAGCTCTAGCGGCTCCTGGTTTCTCAAGGCCAAGTTCATGAAAAACCAATTCATCGGAGAACATTCCTTTCTCTACAACAAACGTGTAGCTTCACGCTCCAAACGTCGCTACGGCTATCTAGGTGCAGGTTATACCCTGCGCTACGGCTACGGGCAGTAGAAAATATCTCCTTTTTCGCATTCCACAGAGCTGTCTGATCGAGCCTATGGAGCCACGAACTTAGATAACAAGCCCAATGGAGGGGGTCATCGCGTCATCCTTCGGCTTGAATCAAGACTTCTATCCCTTCCTGAGCTTGTTTGTTTATGTTAGAATTACGGTGGACCGGGAGTGGATATGACAGATTCTCAGGAAAGCCAGGCTCAAGGGGCTCACTCGATTCTTCTTGTGGAAGATGACGAGCTTTTAGCGCGTCAAATGATCAAAGCGCTTGAATCCAAGGGATTCTCCGTTACGCACTGTGCTGGAGGTGAAGATGCCCGCACAGAGCTAAAAGAGCGCACCGACCAGTATTTTTGTATGGTGCTTGATATTGCTCTGCCTGATATGAATGGGCTGGCCTTGCTCAAACTCATCAAAGAAGAGGGGATTCTTTTACCGGTCATTATTGCTTCAGGTGTTATTTCCAAAGAGATCCTGGTTCAGCTCAAGGAATTCAAGCTCTCCAAGGTTTTTTCAAAACCCTTTGATATTAAGTCCTTGCTTGAGCGCATATCACAATTATTTCCAGGTTCTCAGACCCAGGCCATGGCGGCGGGTTCAACAACCGAGAAAACGACTGTTGAGAGTAATGAAGGTTCTCAGGAGCCGTCTCAGCCCATTGAAGCGGGAAGCTCAATTCTGCTCGTAGAAGATTTTTATCTTATGGCAAAACAGATTAATACAGCGTTTTCAGCTAAGGGCTATGAGGTAGTTCTGGCCAATAGTGGCTTGGAGGCCATCAAAGAGTTGACCCAGAGAAAGGAAGCCTTTTTTTGCATCCTCCTGGATTTGGGGCTCCCTGAGATTGATGGATTTGCTGTCTTGAAATGGATGCAAAAGCAGGGCATCACGATTCCCGTTATTGCGATTTCAGGTCAACTGACTCGAGAATGCTTGGTGGACCTGAAGGAATACAAGGTTCAACAGGTTTTTTCCAAACCTCTTGATCTTCAGGATCTTTTTGACAAGGTTAAGGATCTGAAAACTGCCTAGGCAGTTTTCGGAATCATAGGTAGCAAAGGAATCAGAGGAATTCGAGGTAGCTGAAGAAAAGATAAGAGCCAAAGATGGATCCCCCGGTCAAGCCGGAGGATGACAAAAATAAAGAACCACAGAACTATCGGAACTAGAGAACTATAGAATAAGAAAAGAGCAGGGAGGTGGCAGCAGAAGGTGGAGACTATTTTTTCCTCTCCCCATTCCGATGATTCCGATAGTTCTTTAGTTCCGTTAGTGCCTTCCCCCTCTTCTCTTCAACTTCCTCTGATTCCTACTTCCTATTAACCCTCCCCCCCAGTATACTGCAGCCATGTTAGAGAGGTTGTCGTCTTTTGGCTGGTTTTATGTGGTTTTGGGGCTTGGGGTCCCCTTTTTAGCCACTCTGGATATTTTTCCCGCCCTGGGGTTTTCATCCCTGGTTACCAGTCTTTATACCCTGATTCACGCCGTTTTATTTTTGATCGCGTTTCTGCTTTTAGAGCTGGTTTTATCCGTCTCGATCCGCTTGAACCGACTGCGTAAAATCGCCGTGCTGGGACTTCTTTTTCTGACGCCGTATTCGCGTATTCTTTTCGAGACCGATCCATCCCTTGGACTGCAGACCCCCCTGGTACTTTGCTTTCTTTTGGGCTTTCTCATCATCCTGCGAGATTATTTTTTTAGACATCGAGGGAGCCTGATTCCTGGCGTTTTCTGCGCTATTTCTCTGGCTTTTTTAGAGCCCGTCCAAATACCGTTTCTCATCATTATCACGGCACTGGCCGCTAGAAAGGATCGCGAAAACGCATATCTACTCTTTAGTAGCTTTATGATTCCGGTTTTGTTTTGGAACATTCACCGCTATAACGGCGGCGAGAGCTTTGTCTTACTTGAGAGCCCCTTGAGAGCCCTGGGGAAAGTCCTCGAAAATAGTGCAGGATTCACCTCTGATCCGGTCATGCTTTTCCTTTTTCTTGGATTGCTTCTGAGCCATTTGAAGCTCCCCTCAGAATCTCAAGATTGGCTTCATAGTCTCAGCCTGTCCACCCTGGCCTTTTTCCCTATTCTCTCCTCTATGGGCAAAATTCCCGAACCCGGAGATGGGCCTCTTTGTGTCCTGGCGGCTTCTTTAATTGCTCTTAAAACCCTGCCAAATCTGAGAAGTAGCTTTCAAACCCTGGGAGCCAGTAGCAAGGTCTTGGTTTGCCTGGGACTCTTCTATTGCCTTCTGCCTTTTTATGAACGTGGGCTCGGGTTTACTGTCTCGCAGCAGTTCAAAGCTTCCCATCTCAGTCAAAGTCCTCAAAAAGGCTTGGATTGAGTCGTTTTTTACGCTTTTTGCTCCTGCTTTCCATGTTTCTGAGTGGCTACTGCGGCATTGTCTCGGAATTATCCCTATTTAATCTTGGAACCTTATTGATGGGGGGCACGAATACAACCTTGCTCTACACCATGGGTGTCATGATTTTTTTCATGGGAATCGGTTCCTTTCTCACCGAAACATGGATTTTCAAAGAGGTTCGTTTTGATCATTTTGCCTGGATCGAAATGGGCCTCTCCTTAGCCTGTATGGCTTCGGTGCCTTTAATTCACATCCTCGCAGGATTCTACCCCTGGCTCACCCTATCGTTGTTTCTAGGGGTTTCGGCTTGTATTGGCATATTGATTGGTACAGAGATCCCCGTCATTTTAAGGCTCAATCAGAGACTGGGGCTGCAGCTCACTCAAAATTCAGCACGCGTCATGATGGCGGATTATTTTGGAAGCCTGGCGGCCTTTATCTGCTTTCCATTCTTATTATTTCCTAAGTTTGGAATCGCATTTTCAGCTTATACCGGAGGGTTGATCAATTTCTTTTTGGCATTGCTAACCGTGATCTTTTTCAGAGACAGACTTCTCTCAAAGCTTCGTGTGCGTATCGGTCTAGCCATAACCTTCACTTTGGCTCTCTGTCTAGGGCTATCCCTGGACTTTCTGACAGAATTCGCCGACCGAAAGCTCTACCGTGACCCAATTATCCTCAAGGAAAACACGGCTTATCAAAATCTTGTCTTTACCAAAGAGAGCCAAGAGTTGCCCCGCCCAGAGCGCCCCCTAGAGCCTGGAAAATTCATTTTTGGCTCTGAGGGCTCTAAATTTGCACTGCGTTCACAAACCAGGAATCCTGAACAAGACCTTCGTTTTTTTATCAATGGGGGGCTTCAGTTTTCCACCCTAGATGAATACCGCTACCATGAAGCACTGATACATCCGGCATTGTTTCTAGCCCCCCAGACCAAGGCCGCGCTAGTCCTTGGGGGCGGTGACGGTCTTGCCGTTCGGGAACTGCTCAAATATAAACAGCTCGAATCTATTTTTCTGGTCGACATGGACAAAGAGCTTACCGACCTTTTTCGATTCAGTGAACTTGCGAAACTCAATGACTATGCGTTTCAAAATGAACGCCTACATATCATCAATCAAGATGCCTTCAAGTTTCTACGAGAGAGCCGATCCAAATTTCCGCTACTAATTCTAGATTTCCCTGACCCCTACCATCTTGAGTCTGCAAAACTCTATACGCGACAGTTTTTTTGGCTGGCGAGTCAAACACTTTCCCCAGGTGGAATTCTAGTCATCCAGTCCACCTCCCCCCTGCATAATCGTAAAGTTTTTTTATGCATCAAAAAGACCCTTGAAAGCGCTGGATTTCAGACCCTCTCCTACCATGTTCCCATGCTGAGCTTCGAAAACTGGGGCTTTCATTTAGCCTCAAAAGATCTAAGTGAAAATCAAATGCGAACCAAACTAGCCAAATTTCAAACCCAGGCCAAAACACGTTTTCTAGATCGTGCAGCCCTCACAGGCCTCTTATCTTTTGGAAAAGATGTATTTGAAGGCTATGAGGACATCCCCAAAAACGACCTAAACCGCCTCACCATCGTGGATTTATATAGGAAGAGGTAGGCTGTCCTGCCCCCTTCAAACGAATTCGAGCTGGCACTGACCATGACTCCATAATCTCATTGAAGGATTTCATTTTGCTTATTCATGAGTATTTATACCAAAGATTTCGATGTCTTCAGCATCTTGGAATTCCGCTGTAATACGGAGATGACCCCCAAGGGCCTTCACGTAGTTTTCAAGAGTAGATAGAAGGACATCGTCTCTATTTTCGATACGTGAAACTCCACTTTGTGCGATCGCAAGTAATTTCGCCATTTCTAATTGAGTAACATTTTTAGTCTTTCTCAATTCATTCAAGACGTTAATTTGGGCAGTTGCCTCTTTAGATCGTTTATCAATCTTAGCTCTTCTTTCAGGTGATAAAGACGCTTTAATTTCTTTCATGGACTTCATAATTACCCCCTTAAACTTTCAAGATGCTCTGTAAAAAGCTCATCTGCCTTTTTTATTAGAGTACGATAAAACCGTTTTTCATTGGTGCCGGATTTATTGCCTGCGATCAACAAAATTGCATTTCGCTCAGGGTCAAAAGCAAAGGCCCAAACTGCTCAAGCAAATCGGAAAGAAATATGATTTCATCTTGAACAGATGTCGAGAAGTCTTCAAATTCTTCTGCAAATTTTGGATGTAAATTAACTTCCCACTCCATTTACTAATTATACCCCAAGGGGCATATATACTACTCTTAACGCAAAGACCGATGAGCATCAACATTCAGGGATAGGTATGTACACGCCAAACAAATCTAGAAAGTTGCCAATTTATCCTGTTTTGTCGCCGCCATTCATTTTGCGGTTAATCTATGAGTGGCGATGGGGTAATTAGTGAATGTTCTCCAAGCCCTCGTGGTTGATTGGTTCAAGTGGCAGATGCTGGGGCAATGGGTCTTGGCTGCGTGGGTTGCTTTTGGATTGAAGTGCCTGGGCTTCGATGATACCAGCGGCCAGGACAACTTCGTTCTCTAGCATGATGACGTAATCTCTGAGTGCTTTTGATGTTTCTTTTCGATCCAAGATGGATTGAAACATTTTTTGGTCTTCTTTGAAAATCTCAAGAATCTCTGCACGTTGTTGATTAAGCTCTTTTTTGGCGACCATTCTTTCATGGAACGTTTGTTCGGCCTCATCTTCAGACTGAATAGAGAGGTTTTTCATATAAAAACTGCTCAGGTTGGTCACTAATTGCGTACGATACTTTCCGTAGTCTTCAAGAATCTCAGTGTCCTTATGCCTATCCGCCCAGTCTCTTTGAAAGTCCCCCGTTGGAATAATACTTTGGCGCAGTTCTTCACGCTTTTCCTTGATCCCTCTTCGCATCAACCAGATGTCTACCTTGCGACCTGGAATAGGGGCACCCACCGCTCCACCAACAGCCCGATTCTATGCCATTGGGATAGGAACGTAACACTCTTGTATGGATCCCCCGGTCAAGCCGTAGGATGACGAAAATCAAGAACTACAGAACTATCGGAACTAGGGAACTAGGGAACTAGGGAACTATAGAATAAGAAAAGAGCGGGAAGGTGGAAACTGAAGATGGCGACTATTATTTCCTCTCCCCATTCCGATGATTCCGATAGTTCTGTAGTTCCGTTAGTTCCTTCCCTCCTCTTTTCCTCTGATTCCTGATTCTTACAGCTTTACTCTTTGAGCCTGAAATTTTCGGCCCAGGAAGCGCCAGCCTAGATCTTGGAAGAGTTCTGGATCGTCTGTGGTTAGAAATTTGCGGGTTTTGGTTTTGCGAAGGAGTGATTCAATTTCTGGGTGTCTCTGAAGGTAGTTTTCAAGCCGTTTGGATACGGCCTTAGCGGTATCGGGAACCTGAATTTTGGGTTCGCATTTCTGGCGTACCATATCTAAAATTAGCGGATAATGTGTGCAGCCTAGAACCAGGGTATCCACCTGTTGTTGACGCAATGGGATTAGGTATTTTTTAAGGATCCTGCGGCATTCCATGGAGTCTTGCCAACCCTCTTCGGTGAGCGGCACTAGAAGTGGGGCTGGATTGTGGAAAACCTCTAGATCGGGTCTACGTTTTAAAATTTCTATTTCAAACCCCCGACTCTTACAGGTGCCGCGAGTTGCCAGCACACCTACTTTTTTTCTGGCGACCTGACAGGTCTCTTCCACGATGGGAATGGTCACCCCTAAAATCCTCAGATCTGCATAGGGTGAGGTTGGTAAATAGGTCTGCTGTAGACTGCGCAACGCTACATTTGATGCAGTATTACAAGCAATGACAATCAGTTTGCAGCCCTGTGCGAAGAGAAACTCTACAGCCTGGCGACTCCAATTAAGGACGGTTTCAGGGGAGCGGTTGCCATAGGGAACCCTGCGCGAGTCTCCCAGATAAAGAAAATTATAGCCGGGAAGCCGTGCTTCAATCGCCTTAAAAATGGAGAGCCCACCGAAGCCGGAATCAAAAATTCCGATCATTTTTTTATCCTGAAGGGGCTACGCAAGGGCTTAAGAAACGAGAACAATTTTATGCCTCAGCGAGGAATCCTGAACCTTTTCCAAGAGCCGGTAAAAACCCTTCATGCTTGAATGGAATTCAATGGCATTCAAGGTGGTATCCTTAAACACCAGTCTTAGGAAAACCCCCTGAGCCTCGATGAGTTTTTCAATCCTTAAAACATCTTCAAATTCCAGAAGTCTGCAGATCCCATCCTGCTGGATCTGGATTTTATGATCCTTTAAAAACCCAACCTCCAGCCGTGAAAGATTGGCTAAATAGACCAAAACTGACCAGGCCATACCCAGGCCTAGCCCCAGGACTGGATAGTGGAGAAAAAAGCCCAGGGCAAAGCTGACAAAAAGAACCGTTCCCCCCAGCCAAAAAGAGGCCTCCCTCTCCAGGGGAAATCTCAAAGTCAGATCTGGATTCGCTCCAGTCTTTTCATTTGAGGAGAGTTTTGGCTGGATTTCGGCCTGCCTATGATCATGATACAGGGAGCCAAAAAGTCGTAACCAGCGCTTCTCTACTTCAGAATCGACATTGTCCAAAAGATGCAGTATCCAAATAAACCCTCTTGCGCCAAGCCGCTTCCATTCGGCCTCTCCAAGGTCTTTACGCATAGAGGAAGGATAAGTTAACACGGCCTGAACCAGAAGTTCGAGATCTCCCCTGGTTCTCTCTGAAATGAGCTCTTTGGCTTCAGAGTTTTCATAACGTGTCCAGAGATCTCTGAAGGGTCGGCATAGATCTAGCAATCGATCTTTTTTTGAGGACCCCTCTGAGGCAAATGGGGCCAAGCGAATTTGAAAAAGAATGTCCGTTGCCTGGTGATGTGAGAGTCCGATTCTGCCCGCAATCAACAAAAAATCACGCTTTAAAAGCGCGGAATCATCATAGAGCTGAATCATGCCTAAATAAAGGCAACGCGCAAAACTCAAAAGGTCTTCTGTTCCAGAGTCAGGCGCACCAGAAGGAAATACCTCTGACTCGAAATCAGAACTACGTAGGGCAAGCAGGGAGAGAACCATATCG
>CAZRLV010000082.1:1386-11708 GCA_964600955.1 uncultured bacterium | reverse complement strand
ATTTGGAAGGATCGGCTCCAAACCTGGCCCTTGGGCCTTGGAAGGCTTTTTTGAAACGACCCAAAATCGCACCCAAATCCTGGCCAGAAAAGCTTCAACATTTCCTTGGGGATGCAGACCCCGAAGTAGTGCGTGAAGCGGCCTATGCTCTTGGCCGCATCGGTGATGAGTCCAGCGTGAGTAAAATGCTGGAGAAACTCCATCAAGCCGATCTTAAAACCCAGCGCACCCTGGTTCAGGCCCTTGGGGAAATAGGCAGTCCCCAATCTGTCTTGAGTCTCATTGATTTGTTGGCGGCCAAGAATGAGTCTCTTCAAAAAGAAGTGGTCTGCGCCCTTGGAAGAATCCAGGATGAACGGGCAATTCCTGCCATCAAGGATCTCATTTTGGACTCCCCCCTGGAAATCCAAAGGGAGGGAATCCGGGCTTTGGGAGAGTTGGCCCTGGAAGAAGGACTCGACGTATTGATGCTCCTTCTCGAAGAGGGGGATCCCGCTTTACGCTTTCCGCTTTCCATTGCTCTGGGGCGGATCGGGAGTGAACAGGGACTGCCTGCGCTCTACAATCTCATGGGTGATGGAGATCTTTCGGTACGACAGGAGGCTGTGAGGGCCGTTGGACAAATTGCTTGCCTCGAATCTGTTTCTGAGCTGATTAAGCTTGAGTCTGATCCAGACAAGGTTGTGCGCTCGCATGTGGCCGAAGCTCTTGGAAGGATTGGTACGCAGGACTGTATTTTGCCGCTGGTGCAGTTCATGAAGGACCCCGAAGATCTCGTCTCCGATAAGGCTGTTTGGGGGCTTCTTGAAATTGGAAAAGATGTTGTACCCCATGTGGTAAAAGTTCTGGGTGATGTTCCTGAGGGACAAAAACTGCGTCTTGTCTATGTTTTAGGAAAAGCGGGGGATGTCCGCGGTGTGAATCCTTTGCTGAGACTATTGCGCCAATCGGATGATAGTTTGAAAGAGGCGGTTTGCGACGCCCTGGTAGAAGTAGACCATCGATTGATGAAAGAAAATCCCGTGGCGACCCTACTCAAAACAGGTTATGCCTGGTTGAGATTTTCCATGGTTCAAGCCCTGGGAGATGCCGGGGATGAGCGCAGTGTACCTATGGTTTTGGACATCATAGAAAATACCTTCACGCTGCAGGACCGTCAGTACCTGGATTGTTTCCCTGATCGTGAGATTACCGAGGTTTCTGAAGAGGCTCTCTCAGCCATTCAGCGTTCGGCTTCAGACTGTCTGGCCTCCCTTGACTTTCCCAACCGGGTCACCTCTGTACTGGAGGCCATGCTCAAGAGTTCCCCGGAAACCATGCCCTGGTATATTCGTTCTTTGGGGTCCATCAATAATAAGGCTTCCGTGAATGCACTCATTGAGTTGGTGAAAAAACCGGATCTGCATCTTGAGCCTGTAGTTATTGCCGAAGCGCTTGGAAATTACTGGGGACCCAACCTTCTCGAATCGCTGCTGCGTACCGTAAATACGGCCAATCCCATGGTGCGGTTGCGTATTGTGATCATTTTAGGGTTTTTAAAGGATACGCGTTCTATTGGCAAACTGAGTCAGCTGGTGGCGGATATGGACGAAGATGTGCGTTTTGAGAGCATCAATTCCCTGGGTAAAATTGGGTCAAATCAGGCGGTTCCAGCTCTGACACAATGTCTCAAGGATGTAGCAGATCGCAACCGCAGGCGAGCCGTTGAGGTGATGTCTCGATTCGTGACTGAAGATTCCCTGCATACCCTGGCACAAGCCCTGACAGATCGCTCTAATTCGGTTCGGATCGAGGCGGTACGGGCACTTTCAAAAATTAGCAGTCCTAAAGTTTTGGATTATCTCATCGAGGCGGTTCACGACACGAGCATTGAAGTACGCCAGATGGTTTTACACACCATCGGAGAGGTTGGAGATCAAAACGCGGTTCCCACGGTGGTAGGAATGCTTCAGGATACCGATAGCCGGGTCCGTCAAGCCGCCATTCGAGTTCTCGGGAAACTGGGTAGCATGGAAAGTGTGGTACCACTTTTAGGTGTAATGAATGACGGGAATCTCTGGGTAAAAAATGATGCGGTAGATATTCTCAGAGAATTTGGACCGCAAGCCTTTGATGAAGTGATTGAGGCTCTTAGGCATAAGGACGACCAGATTCAGCTACACGCCGTAGAAGTCTTGAGTCAGATTGGTGGACGCCGTTTGACAGGACGACTATTTCAGGCTTTGACCAGCCGCTATCGTCCCATGCGAGCCAATGCTGCTACGGTACTAGGGAATCTCGGGGACAAAGGCTCTGTCATTCCACTGGTACAGTTGCTAGAAGATCGAGACTACGAAGTGCGTGAAAAATCAGCTCTGGCTTTGGCCGAGATCGGTGATCTTGGAGCAACGATGTCCCTTAAACAGGCCCTGAAGGATCACAATAAAGAGGTGCGGGCCGCAGCCAGAATTGCTCTGGAAAGAATCAGAACTGTAGCTGAAGCCTACTAGCCAAAATGTTATACTAATTTTTGGCATGTCATTGACTCGGGTTTCCAGAATTTTTGGGGTCGTTTTTTTCCTTGTGCTGGCATGGGTTCCTGGCCTTTTGGCGAACTCATATGAACAGTTGCAAGACCAAACCTGTCCCACCCTTCGTTTTGGACGTCTGGCCTATTCATCCCCTGAAAACGTTCTCATTTCTCACCATCCACTGGTCTTGCATCTTGAGCGTGAAACAGGATGTGTGGTGGATCTGCGTCTTTATGTAAGTTACGAGGAAATCGCACGTAGGCTGGATTCAGGAGAGTTAAGCCTGGGTTGGTTGGGAACTTCATTCTATGCCGGTCGCAGGGAGAAAAACTATGTCCCATTGGTGAGGCCCCGTTGGTATGGAAAGGATTGGTATCAGGGACAATTTCTTGTGCGTTCGGACTCTTCCATTGAGACTCTGTCCGATTTAAAAGCCAAGAAGTTGGCTTTTGTCTCACGATCCTCTTCTTCAGGGTTTGTCTTTCCGCGATTATTACTGCGTGGAGCAGGGATTCAGCTAAAAGATTTGGCAGGACATGAGTTTCTTGAAAAGCACGACGCCGTTGTTTATGCCGTGCTTGCCCGGCAGTTTGAAGCTGGGGCCACCTATGTGGGGGTTCTCAATTTGCCTCCGTTTAAGAATAAGCAATCCGAGTTTCGTGTGATTGCCAAGACAAAGTTGATCAGCAATGAGCCTGTAGTGGTGCATAAGGATTTGTCCAAGGCTTTGGTGCACCGTCTTCGATTGGCATTTCTGAGTGCCGAAGACTCGGGGGCACTCAGGGAGGTTCAATCGCTTCAAGGTTTTTCAGCGGCAACAGACGCGGACTATAACACGGTACGTTTTTTAATTCAGAATGCTGAATAATCTTGGCTTGTTTCACAAGATCACACTTTCCATTTGCCTCCTTTTTGGGGTTGTTTTCGTGGTTACGGGAGTTTTAGTTTCCAGAAGTCAAACCGAGGCGCTAACTGAATTGCTTTTGCAAAATGCTCGCACGGTAACCAAGTCCCTGGCCGTATCGTCAAAGAATGAAATTTTAAAAAATAATTTCGTTAACCTTCCAGAGATTCTAGGTCGTGGATTGGAAGGTGTGGATGTCAGCTATGCCTATATAACGGATCGCGACGGAGTTTGTCTGGCGCATACTTCGACGGGGAAGGTGGGTGAGGCTATAAAACATAAGGGGCTTGAAGCCTGGAAGAAGCATTTTCTTAGTATTCCAGAGGCTCAAGACGCCCCTGAGTTCATTATCGAAGGACTGGATCTGAGTAGTTCCGTGCTTGAGGTGATTTATCCGATTCGCATTGCCAAGATTCGTGGCTATTATGGTCGGGTGCATGTGGGTCTTAATAAGACATTCATCACCGGGTCGCGCAAGCAGTTGACCTCCATGTTGTTTTGGATTTTTTTGGCGGCGGTTTTGATGGGGTTTGTTTTTGCCTCAGTGATTGCCATGCAGGCGACCCGCCCAATTTCGCAAATTGTAACTCTGGCGGAGAGGATTGCGCGAGGGAATTATGAAATGCCCTCTGATAGTTATCATTTTCTTGAAGAGAAATACCTCAAGGAAAGTTTACGCCAGATGGGAGGAACTATTTGTTCCCAGATCGATGAACTGGCACAGTCTAATATTTCTCTCGACCGCAAAGTTTTTGAACTTGAAGTTTTGATGAACGCGTCCATGAAAATGAACTCCAAATGTTATTCCAGTGAGGTCTTGGAACATATTCTTGATAAAGCTGTCGAGGGGTTGAGTGGTCAGTGGGCCTCACTTCTTTTGGCGGATGAAGAGGAGCAGGTTTTAATCCCCAGAGTGGTTCGCGGAGACTATAAGTTTTCAAGAGGGCCCGGAAAAATTGGGTTGAAAGAGGGGATCGCGGGCAAGGTATTTACGGGTCTAGAGCCCTATGTGGCTAAAGAAGGTGCCAGGGACTCACTTTTTCTACCTTTATATCCACAGCGAGAGAAGAACATAAAATCCATGGTTTGCGTGCCACTAGTAGTTGAAGATAAGGCCATTGGAGTTATTAATGTCATGAATAAGCGTGAGACCGATTTCAATGAAAATGACGTACGTTTACTGGTCTCACTTGCCTCACTTTTGGCTCGGTCGCTGGAGAACGCGCAGCTTTATAATCTGGCGATCACGGATGGCCTTTCGGGGCTTTATATCAAGCGCTATTTTGAGGATAGATTACTGGATATCACCGAGCAAGCTAAGCGCTATGGTCATGCTTTTTCACTTCTTTATTGTGATATTGATTTTTTTAAGCGGGTCAACGATAGCTATGGCCATGTCCTGGGTGATCAGGTCATTTGCAAGGCTTCGGCCAAACTCCTTGAGGAAGCCCGTGATAATATAGATTTGGTGGCCCGCATCGGGGGGGAAGAGTTTGCCGTGATTCTACCCGAAACCGATCGGGCCGGTGCCGTAAGTTTTGCGAATCGGGTACGCGAGCGCATGGAGTCTGGTCTTGGACAAGACTCCGGTCTTCAGGAGGCGATTACGATGAGTTTTGGAGTAGCAACCTATCCGGAACATGGGCAAGACTCTGAGGCATTGATTCGTTCAGCAGACAAGGCATTGTATGCTTCCAAGGAAGGGGGGAGAAACCGGGTGAGCGAGGCGGTGGCATCATGACTCGACAGTTTCGATTCCTTGCAATTTTCTATCTGCTAGCGTGGATCTCGTCTTCTTTGCACTCTGCTCCGCCTCTGCGAATTCCCTTGAAGGTCACTGGGACTCTGGGGGAGTTCAGAGGGGATCATTTTCATGCCGGACTGGACCTCAGTACAGGGGGAGTGACGGGTCAGCCAGTGCAGGCCGTGGCCGATGGAGTTTTGTATCGGGTCAAGCAAATTCGCCGCGGAGAAGGCAAAACCCTCTATCTAAAACACGGGGATGGCCGCATTTCGGTTTATGCTCATTTAGAGGATTTTTCGCCTACTTTGTCTTTGACTCTTCCAAAGACGCCGACCTTTGATATTTTTCCAAAATTGCAGATTTCAGTTCGCGAGGGAGCCCTCATCGGGTGGGCCGGAGAGTCGGGCAGAGGCTTGCCTCATCTGCATTTTGAGATGCGTGAAGGCCTTGGAGTAGCTACGGATGCCAGCATGCATCTTGAAGGAATCAGCGATCAAAGAAAACCGGTATTGAAGCGTGTTTTTCTGGTTCCGTATCTAACCGATGCACCCATGATAAAAACGAGTTATCCCATGCATCGTGGAGAAGTTACGCGGGTTGATTTTCCAGTGGGGCTTGCCATCGAAGGTTATGACCTCTGGAAGGGGAGTCAGGCGCCCTGTAATATCCCGGAGTGGAAGGTTTATGACAATGGAAACTTGATCTTTCATATGAAAACCACGCGTTTGGATCATCAGGTAAAAACTCCCAGCGCAATGCATTTTTTGCGCACTGCTACGCATCTTAATCCCACACGTTTCGTCTACAAACTCTACCGGGATTTTGTCCAGAAATCTCCCTATCTTCTGGCAGAAAAAAACCAGGGTGTTCTTGGGCCGGGGGACCATCGAATTTTGGTTGAAGCCATTGATTTTCGAGGTAATATTTCACGGATTCAATTGAGAGTTTACGTCGAAGGGGGTCGCGGGCCTGCCCTCCTGGCGCACCGAGGTCGATATCGGGTCACCAAGGGCGACTTCAGACTGCAGTTTCCCAGGGGTTCGTTTTCGAGTGCCGGGACACCCGTTCTTAAGACTTGGGCTATGGATTGGCCGGTTCCTGATCGTATTGTTCAAGGCTTTGAACTTGGACCTCGTTTTTTGTTTTGGACTCAGGATGGCACCCTTAGCTATACCGGAAAACAAACCGGAAAGGAATATTTCCTGCGCTTTAATCCAACGTCTTCTGAGTGGAAGCCCATGAAGTTTCTGGACGGACAGACCTATCCGCAGGCCAGGGTTAATCTGCCCGGACGTTATGTGATCGCCACAGATCATACCCCCCCCAGCCTGGGAGATCAGATTAAAATTCGATGGGGTTTACGTAGAGCCCTCTCTTATCTGAGAGTCGAGGATATTGAATCTGGCATCGACCCTGACTCTCTCAGGGTCCGATGTGATCTCAGGTCCGTTGCGGCAGACTATGATCAGGACAGGGAGTGGATTGTCCTACCTGAGATGTCCTGCACGAAACTGGACCTGCATATTTGTGATCAGGTACAAAACTGCGTCGACAAAACATTGCTCAAGGTGACTCGCGGCTCAAGCAAAAGTCAGGGATGAAGCAAAAGCTATATTCTTTGATGAATCTGCGCGAGGGCGAGGGACGCAGAGTCTTGTTTCTAATGCTCTATCTCTTGAGCGTCAAGCGCATAGCGGCGTGACGTTTTTTTCTAAACCAGAAACGTATCGCTTCTTGGGAGCATCCTTTGAGAGTATGCGTCAGTCCTTGATTGAACAGCGCAAAGAGCTAGTCAGAAGTGAGGCCATAGAAAAGGACTTGGAACTGGCCGGGGGAATTCAGCGGTCCCTGCTTCCCATACAAGTCCCTGAGGTCAAAGGCTTGGATCTTGATTGCCGTTTGGTCCCATCCAATCAGATCGGTGCTGTTTAATTTCATGGCCCTTGAGTTCCTCGATAGTAGTTTCTACCCCTGGAAAAAAATACAACACCGCCCTGGAACGCCTGAAGGCAGCTGAACAAGGCTTCAGAAGCCAGAATGGATGAATCAGGGGGCGAGGAATCCAAGAATTCAAGTCGAAGAGGAAAGTAGTTAAGAGTTTGAGCGTATTGTCTTGACAACGCGACTCAGAATTTTATCCTCTCCTGTCTCCCCTCCCCCACCCTAGCAACGTGAAAAAAAATAACAGAGAGTTCTTGTCAGGCTCCAAAAAAACGTGTAACTTCTATATATCGACAAAAACACCGGAAAAACTTAGTTTTTTGTATGACAAAAAAGATCCTATTTTTATACTTTTGTCTGTTTATCATCCAAACACCCCTTCATTTAGCCAAACTAAATGTACCTCTGACCCAAGAGAAATCTGAGGCCCAAGAAACAAAAAATGGCCAAGAAGTTGTGGCCAGTCAAAGCTTTGCTTTTCCTCTCCCAAAAGTCCAATTGGAGATGCAAGATGAAATGTCTCCGCGCCAGCTGAGTCTGGGTCTCAAACTATTGGTCATTTTGACCCTTTTGACCTTGGCACCTTCAATCATGATTATGATGACGCCTTTTACACGCATCATCATTGTTCTTTCATTCACGCGACGGGCCATCGGAACCCAAAGTATGCCCTCAGACAAAATGATGGTTTCTCTGGCCATTTTTCTGACTATTTTTCAGATGGCCCCTATTTTCAATCGAGTTCAGGATGAAGCCCTGACTCCATTTTTAGAAAAGAAAATCGAGTACAAAGAGGCTTTTGTACGTGGCATGGAGCCATTTAGAAAATATATGCGCCGTGCTACGCGTGAAGAGGATCTTAAAGTTTTCGTAAAGCTGGCTCAGGGAAAGAAGCCTAAAAACTTTGACGAGGTGAGTACCCTGACCCTAATCCCTGCGTTCATTATTTCTGAATTCAAGACCGGATTTCAGTTCGGTGTGGTTCTCTTCTTGCCCTTTTTAATGCTTGATATGGTGATTGCTACGACCCTGATGTCCATGGGGATGATGATGCTCCCGCCTGCAATGGTGTCCACTCCGTTCAAATTACTACTCTTTGTCCTCATTGATGGTTGGGGGCTTATTGTAAATGCTCTAATGAAATCCATCATCATGACATGAATGAAATTGTTGCAATGAATCTCGTTAAGGACACTATGTTCATGGCTATGACCGTGGGTCTACCTCCTTTACTAGTGGGACTCGTCGTAGGTTTGATGGTTACGATTTTCCAGACAACCACCTCATTACAGGAGCAAACCCTGACTTTTATTCCCAAGGTGATGGCGACCATGGCTACGGTTATTTTCCTGGGCCCCTGGATGATTAACAAGGTAACAACCTGGACCGTTCATTTGATTAACAATGTGCAACTGTTTATCGGGTAATGTCAGATCCCGTTATTCTGATCGAAAATTTCTTTTTCTGCTTCATGCGGTTCGCTGGACTGATTCTACTTTTGCCTTATGTGGGGTCAACGAATGTGCCTACCAAGCTCAAAGCCTTTATGGCGTATCTCGTGGCTCTGGTTTGTTTTCTGTCTCTTCCGACCTCGGCATATGTCGTCGCTGCCACCGATGTGGAGATTTTGATTATAGGCTTCAAAGAGATTGTGGTCGGCGCGATCATGGGGTTCAATGTTAAGTTTGTTATCCAGGTATTACAGTTTGCAGGGCAGATTGTCTCCACTCCCATGGGCCTTTCCATTGCCACGGCGATTGACCCATCTAGCGGTGAACATTCTTCCACCCTGGGGCAGTTTAATACCACCCTTGGGTTCTTTTTATTCTTCGTGATCAATGGTCACCATCAGGCCTTCAAGGTGCTCCAGGAGTCCTTTGAGATCATCCCTATTTCTGAACTTGTCATTCATGTAGACAAGTTGGAGTATTTCATCAAGCTTTTTTATGACCTTTACTTGGTTTCATTGAAGTTGGCCATGCCGATTCTTTGTGCCATGATTTTGATCCAGTTTTCGTTGGGGGTGATTGTACGCACGATGCCCAAGCTCAATATTTTTATGATTGGGATTCCCATCCAGATTTGTCTGGGAATGGTGACCTATGTGATTACGATGCCTACACTGGTCAAAATGGTAACAAACCTTTTCTACAAGTCCTTTGCCAGTCTATACACCATTCTAGAAGTGTTTTCGCGTTAAGATGATCTCAATAGTCCCTGGTCACGCAACTTCGATTCAATCCTGGTTCCTGGAACTGGAACAGAGTCCGTCCTTCATTAGCCTGGACCCGCTCCAGTTCGATGAATCGGCTGAAAAGACCGAGGACCCCACTCCAAAACGTCTGCAACAGGCCAGAGATAAGGGGAATGTTCCGAAGAGTCAGGACTTAACCACTGCTGTCACGATTATTATCGTAACCCTCTTTATTTACATGATGCTGCATAACTTTTATGGAGCGGTTGAAGATATGTTTTTGAAGACTTTCATGCTGTTTTCAGTTGAGGAGATGGGAAATCAGGATTTCTGGAAACTTTTTGTGACCCTTGTGCAGTACTGGTATTTAATGATGACCCCGCTATTTTTTGTGGTGATTGTAGTGACTCTGACGGTGCAAATTCTGCAGGTAGGGTTTCAGTTTTCCACGGAGTCGATGATGCCCGACATTAGCAAATTTAATCCAATTAATGGGCTCAAGAAGATTGTTGGAAAAGAGGCCTTTGTTGAACTGCTGCGCTCATTTGCCAAGCTGACAATCCTGGGCTATTTCCCCTATAGCATGTTTGTTGAGGAGTATCCTACCATCACCTATCTCTTTGGGTTTACCCTTGGCGCTGCTTTGGATTATATGTCCTGGCTCATCGTCAAACTAATTCTTCAAGTGGGTTTAGTGATGGTGATTTACGGGATTTTTGATTTTATTTGGTCGCAGCATCGCAATTTTGAGCAAAATAAAATGACCAAACAAGAAGTCAAAGAGGAAAGAAAACAATCCGAAGGGGATCCACAGATCAAAGGACGCATCCGTCAAAAGCAAAGAGAGCTTGCCCAGCAACAGATGATGGGAGAAGTACCAAAAGCCGATGTAGTGGTGACCAACCCGACTCACTATGCCGTGGCCTTGAGCTATGATCGTTCTGTATCCGATGAAACCAGAGTGGTCGCCAAAGGAATGAACCTGATTGCTCAGAAAATCAAGGAAATCGCGCACGAAAACAAGGTGCC
>CAZRLV010000082.1:718-1376 GCA_964600955.1 uncultured bacterium | reverse complement strand
GTCATAGAAAACAAACCTCTTGCCAGAGCCCTATTTGCACAAGTCGATCTGGGCCAGCCCATCCCTGAAACCCTCTTCCAGGCCGTGGCCACAATCCTGGCCCAGGCTTTCAAGATGAGCAGGAAAAAGCATCAAAGATAGGGGAGAAGAGATTTAACCACGAAAAGCACGAAAGGTTGAAGAGGACGAAGGAACTAAAGAACTATCGGAATGGGGAAAGAAAAAGAGCAAGGTATTGTTGGAACTGTCATCCTACGACTTGATCGGGGGTTCCATTCAAATGGTCGTAAAACGTCTTTATCCATATTCCTTAAATTCTTTTGGCTTCTTGCTCCTCATATTTTTCTTCTTTTTATTTCCTGGGCCAGCAGCCTTAGTTCGCGGCTCATCTGTCCGGTGATGGATGAGTTTTCCTCGGCTCTGCGCATGAGGTAGGGCAGCATTTCTTCTAAAGGTCCGTAAGGCAGATATTTGCAAACCCGGTAACCTGCTTGCGCCAGGTTATAGCTGATCGTATCTCCCATTCCATAAAGCTGGGAGAACCAGATATTTGGATGATCCGCCTGGACTGATTCATGGCGCATGGCCGCCACCAGCTTCAAACTGCTTTCCTCATTATGTGTAGCCGCACAAACTGCCACACGGTCAATATTTTCCA
>CAZRLV010000082.1:0-708 GCA_964600955.1 uncultured bacterium | reverse complement strand
TTGAGGGCCTGATTATAACAATGGTCTGTGTCAGCCTTAGAGTCATGCACCGGAGAAGCATAGCCTTTTTCCTGAGCCCGGATACGCTCTTTTTCAAGATAGGCTCCGCGCACAAGCTTCAGGCCTATATGGTAGTTGCCATCCTTGGCCTCTTGAATTGAAGATTTGAGAAAATCCAGACGGTCTACCCGGTAAAACTGGATCGTGTTGAAAATAATAGGAGCTTTCGTATTATAGCGTTGCATCATCTTGGTGCAGAGCTCATCAATGCAGGCTTGAATCCAGGTTTCTTCTGCATCAATAAAGAGCTTGATCCCGGCATCGACTGTGGCCTTGCAGAGCGTATTTACCCTTTCCTCTACCTTTAGCCAGTCCAGTTTTTCCTTCTCAGAAAGATCAGAGTTTGAGCTGACCTTGGCCATCAGATGGGCGCTTGCAAGCCCAGAGGGTTTAAACACGGCAAAAGGAATTTGAGTTTGCAAACCGGCGAACTGAATAACCTTCAAAACTTCATTGCAAGTTTTATCAAAACTTTCATTGGTTTGCCCGCCCTCAACGGCATAATCCAGGCATGTCGATATCTTGGTTTTTCCCAATTCGTCAATCGTTTCCTGACAGTTTTCTCTAGAAACTCCACCACAAAAATGTGCGTAGATGGTGGCTCGAAGCAGGGGGGTAACAGGCAGGCCCAAGTTTATCGCCAGTTGC
>CAZRLV010000081.1:0-11750 GCA_964600955.1 uncultured bacterium | reverse complement strand
GCCCATCCCCCAGCAGCCGCCCCCAAACTAGCGCCAATCACAGATCCACCGGGAATAATAAAGCCAAGCATGCCCCCGGCCAAACCCCCAGCCCATGTCATAAAATTGCTGCTTCTATTTGCATCTTGAAAAGGGTTGCCTGTTTCAGGCGTCAATCCTGAGCTCAAAAAACCACCGGCTGCCATGGAACCCAAAACTGCTGTGGCGGCTAAGATAGGTGAAGCCGCCAGGCCCAACATAGCCACAAGGCCACCACCAACTGCGGCTCCAAGCGCCATGCCCACAACCTTGCGATACTGGCCCATCTCTCGGTTTTCTTCACTGACCTGCCACTTCATAAAATTCATGTCTTGATTGAAGCGCTGCATGGCATACTGATCGCTAATAAAACCCCCCGGCCCATCAAAAAGACCTGAATCATAGGCCCAGACTTTGAGGCAGGGCTGAAACAAACTCAGCATAAAAATAGCCAGCGTCATAGACATAAAAGGCTTTAGAAATAGGCTTTTAGACATCAATGAATGTCCCATAATAAACTTCCTTTTCAAACCCATCAACGGAGGGTAATCCCAGTGATCAATGCCTACTACGAAAGAATAGAAAAAAAGTTGCGCCAAACCCCTTTTCCAGATTTTAGTGAGAAAACTTCATTATAACCCTTGCCATTTCAAGAAAAATAATTAGATATAGATTCTTCTTTCAACTATGAATTCCTCAAGGAATCTTTAGGGAATAGAAAACTGCCCGTGGAGAGTGGTCATGGGGATGGAGTGAATTATGAGAGTTTTTTCTGTGATTTATTTGGCACTGATCTGCGTTTCAGGCCTTAGCGCTAAAATAGTTTCTGAAGGCGGGTACAGCTTTGACGTGATTGCCAAAAACCAGCATCATCGTTTGGTTGAATCATCCGAAGTTGAGATCACCATCAGTTCCGGCACCGCCAGAGTCGAGGTCACAGCCCAGGGCTATGGCGCAAAAGTGAAGTCTGTTTCTTTGAGTTCTCAAGACAAAATTTATGAAGTCAAACTCACGCTTCCTGATCCCCGGGTCTATGTAAGGGTTCGCGATCAAAGCTTTGATCGTATTTCTCACACGGCCCATGAAGATGGCTTTTTTGCCGATGCTGACGAATATCAATTCGAAGTTCGCCTCTACGAAGACGGATTCGAGGATCTCTGGAGTCATGATGTGGATGTCTGGATCGATGGCCGCAGGGATTTCAGAGCCCATGTGAGTGTTCGCGGCGGCAGCAGCAGGCGACGGATTGAAGTAAACTTCTCCCGCACACGATTCAGACGTTCAGGTTCTCACCGAATCCTGGTTGAAATACCAAGGGACGAAAACCTCCGACGAGCTCGCAAGCAAAAGATTCAAAGACTCCAGTTTATTTTACAAAAAGAACCCAAAGGGACTCAAAAGGATCTGAAGGCAAAATTAAAATCTCTGCAAGAATCCCTTCATCAATAGTAATAAATCAGTGGGAATCAACCCGCTTCATCAATCATAGAGCGGATCTCCAGGATTGTCAAAAAATTGGAAGTTTTTGGTTTTAACTGGAAAATGCCATAGCAACTGTGACGTGAGTGTGACGCGAGATCAATTACTCAACATACTCTTGCATTCTCAGTAGGCTAAATACTTACCCATTTCTCTGATTAAAGGCACCTTGGAAGGTCTGAAGCTTTTCCACCATCTCCTCAAACTCAGGGATATTTCCGTAAAACATCCTTGCCCCCTTCATTTCCCTGTAATCATCTTTCAATTTTTTCAGGCAATTCGTCTCCGGAATCAAGCGTAGTCTACCTTCAAGACACTCATCGTAGTTAGAAACAGCGGATCTGAAAAAAACGTTTTTAAGAGCAACTACATCCTTTAGCAGGTGAAGTTCCTGATTTGCACGTTCGCCATACCCCTTGCGTAACATTTGGTAAAGATCATACCAATGCCTCGACATTCTTCTGGTTTCAGGGTCTTTGCGAGCCAGACATTTATTGCAAAACACATGAACCAGGGTAATCTTTTCCCAGAAGGTTCTCATGGGGTCTAGGATATCAACCTCCGCTTTTACAAACTCCACCCCTTCGACACTGTTGTTAAGCATGGGCAATATCACTTTTGTTTGGTTGGGTATGATGAAGTTTCGCCCACCAAACTCCACGAGGACAGTTTCTTCTATATAACTGTGCTTGTCAAAGGCTGATGAGTAGCTAAATTTCAGGGTTTCCTGCCCTTGGCATTCAACTTCAAAATTTCGATTACTGGGCAAGCCTTTGATAACCTCCCTGAAATAGGGCAAAACCTTATTTCGGATATACTGAGACACACCCTCTTTGATCCGGTCTGAGGCCATCTTGCGCTTGTTGCCTGATATTCCATCCTCGAAAGGGTCACAGCCCAAGTCCAATTTGGCGGCAAAATATTTAAAGTCCAGGGTGATATCAATGTCTTCAGAAAATCGATCAATTAGATCGTACCCTTTGGAAAGTGATGTGCCTCCCTTAAAGGCCATGGGGATAGAGTCCGGCATGATAAAGAGCCTATCCAGAACCATACAAACCCAGTAGTCCTTCTCAATAACCTTTTCTGAGAATCCAAGCTGCGGGCCATAGCCAGTTATGATTTCTCGCTGATCTTCTGACTTCAGTTGCTCAAATTTATTCATCGGAACCCAACTTGGTTCGAAGCCATTCTGGCATTCTAAGCCGTTTCAGCGCCTTATATTCATCTATTGAGAGCTTTTTTCTGACTTTCTGAATTTCAGTCTTTCCTACTTCTGTTTTTCCAAGGTGCAGTAAAGCACAAAGCGCCAAACCAGAGGGCTTATTACAGTTTTGAAGTTTTACAGGACTGACATGCCTAAAATGAACAGTTACATTCTGAATAGGAACTGACCGCGAAGATCCGCTGGTAAGATAAACAGGCTCCATAGGCATTTGAGTGCTAAAACCAAGCATCCGTGCTGCTTCTGACCCATGAAACTGGACAACTTCACCATTTTTCATAGCAATTACCTGCACAATACTAGCTAACTCAGGCTTAATCGACTCTACGTATTTTCCTTTTTTTGGTCTGATATATACCCCAGGTCTCAATCGTTCAATGACACCCTTCTTGATGAGCCTGAACAAAGTAGTATCAATATTCTGTCGGGAGCCAAGCCCTAAAAATATCTGATTCGCGAACGGCTCCCCCATTCTCAGTCTACAAATCTTCTTATTGATAACTTGCGAGATAGATTGCATAACGCCCTCTGTAAGATATTATATGTGTTTTTCTTACATATTATTCTAATTGAAGTCGTCAAGCCTGTAAAGGGTATCCACGCTTGGGATCATGCCCAGAAACTTCGTAGTATAATGTCGCCATGAAGCATGACCTCTCAAAGAAGTCTAAAACAACCAAAAGCAATGCCCTTGCTTCCGTCCATGAAGCCATCTCCGATTTACATGAAATTGGTGGGGTAGACAAACGAACCCTACGGAAATTTGACAAACTCTGCCTAACCGAAGCTAATGCTAGAGAGAAGACTGGATTGTAGTCTCTGATTTAATGGGAAGTTCATCCAGATTGAAAGCAGGCCCTGTGACTGAAGTACACCATTTTCCAGCTGAGAAAATTAGAGCCCTTCTACTGGAGATCAAGAAAAAAACTCCTGATCCTCACTACGGCGCCGTGGAGGGGTGGCGCAAATACCAAGGCGATCCTTCCAATATTTTAGATGCATTTGAACCCCTCAGCATTCGTGAAGGCTATGTCCTTCGTACTTACCTCCTCCGTGCTGGTGGAAACGGTAATGGAATCACTTGGGCCATGCCAGCATCCAGCCCATTTCCTGAAAGTGATAATTGCCAGGTAGATGAAGAATCATTCTCAAGCCCCCCTACACCACCCGAAGCCCTGGACGATTTCATGCTTGCCATTGAAGGTGACAACTCACCCTGGTCCTATTTTTGCGCTTCTATATTCGCCCGAGAAATGCGTGAATTTGGCGCACTCTGGCATGGAACATCCTGGGGCGTATGCACCGTAATCGCAGGGGATGATCCCTGGTCTGAACCAACACTTCAAGAGCCTAATGAGATGCCTATATCCAGTCTCAGAGAAAAATGGGAGTGGACCCAAAAACCAAACAACTTCTATCCAAGCGTTGAAATGGTGGATCAGATAGTAAAGGTTCGTTTCGTATACTTCAGTCTCCTTTGTGTCGAGAGCCTCTGCCAGGTTACTGACACATATAATCTAGAAGAACTGACCTTCAAGACTGATGAAGTGCTCTTGGCTAGCGGCCCTAGGGGGATGATATTTTGATTTCAAAGTCGTGAATTAGAAGCAAGTACCATTTTCGACATGCTTAAACAACCAAAAAACCCGCCAATCAAGCGGGTTAAAAAACATGGAGCTAAGGGGAGTCGAACCCCTGACCTTTTGAATGCCATTCAAACGCGCTACCAGCTGCGCCATAGCCCCAGTGGGGCACACTATAGTGAGTTCAATTGGGTTTTTCAAGAAAAAATCTGCTTTTATGGGAACCTTTGAGATTTCTGGGCCACAACTCCAATTTGCATGGAAATTTGGAGTTGTTAACTCCTAATTGCAAGCCATTCCTTGAGCTTAATCAGGGCCTTAGCTCTGTGGGAGCATTGATTTTTTTCGTGTGGGGTTAGTTCTGCCATGGATTTTCCGCTTTTGAGATAGAAGATAGGGTCATAGCCAAAGCCGTTTTCTCCCCGCTCATAGGGGCGAATCTCACCCTCGCAAATGCCTTGAAACTCGTGGAATTCTCCGCTTTCATAAAGGGCTAGAGAACATAGAAAATGGGCGGGATACGAATCTTGCTTTCCTAGTTTCTCACTTAGAGTATTGAGTAAAACCTGTCTTCGCTCTGCATCACTGCTGCCAATTCGTGCCGAATTCAGACCCGGCCAGGCTCCCATTGCCTTGATCTCAAGGCCTGAATCATCTGCCAGGACGGCTTGCCCCAGAGCATGGGCATAAAAACGGGCCTTTAGCCTTGCGTTTTCAGCGTAGCTTTGGCCAGATTCTTCGGGTGCCACTCCCCTGAAACCGGCTTCTTCTAGGGACAAACAGGTTACAGGGAAGTCAGTGCCTAAAACCTTCTGGATCTCAGAAACTTTACCTGGATTGGAACTGGCGACAACCCAACTAGGATTTGAGGGGGATTTCATGGGAGTTTTCAACGGCGCGCTCCTGGTATGAGCAAAGCTCTCGAATCCCCTTCTCACCCAACTCTAGCATGGCGAGCAGGTTTTCCTGAGAGAAAGGACTCCCTTCGGCTGTACCCTGAATCTCAACCAGCTTTCCGATGCCGGTCATGACCAAGTTTAGATCCACATCAGCCGTAGAATCTTTTTCGTAGTCTAAATCCAACCAGATCTCGCCATCAACGACCCCCAGAGAAACCGCCGCAATGGCATCCATGATGGGATAGGCTTTGATCTTGCCCTGGCGCATCAAGGTTTTACACGCCAGATTCAAAGCTACAAACCCGCCGGTTATCGCGGCGGTGCGCGTGCCTCCATCAGCCTGCAGGACATCACAGTCTACGGTGAGAGTGAAACCATCCAGGATTTTCCGGTCAACTACAGACCGCAGCGAACGCCCGATTAAGCGCTGAATCTCCATGGTTCTCCCCCCTAGCTTGCCTCGATGGGATTCGCGCTGGGAACGGGTATGCGTAGAACGCGGCAACATGGAATACTCGGCTGTAACCCAACCTTCACCTGAATCCTTAAGAAAGGGAGGAACCCTTTGTTCAGCCGAACAGGTACAAAGAACCCGGGTATTTCCCATAGAGATCAGGGCTGAACCCTCGGCATAAATATTGACATGAGTGTCAATCTGAACCGGACGCAGGGAATCCGCTGTTTTTTTGCTCTCTATCTGGTTCATAAGCCCCCTAGAAGATCACTATGTCTTCAGCACGATTGCGCAATTCCTCACCATAAACCTGAAGAATCTCATTGCGCTTTTCCTCTTGAAGGGTCTTGATGATTTCTGATCGAACAGAATCAAGGTCTCCTTCACTGGCTTCGGTTTTCTCGGCCATTTTTACCACATGAAAACCAAAGGGTGATTTTGCCAGAATGGGAAGGATTTTCCCAACGGGTAGAGCCTTGATTTTTTGCTTGGTTGCTTCGTCGAAACTGGCCTCAGAAAGAACCACAGACCCATTATTCTTGATGAAAGAAGAACGATCCATATTCAAATAGGATTTCCCGGCTGCGTCAAATTCAAGCGAACCATCTAGGAGTTGAGCCAATTGAGCCTGCCCCTGATCCTCTTTGGGATAGGCAATCTGCTGTAAGACTATTTTCTCAGTCACGGCAAAGTCGGCGGAGTTGGCTTTAAAATACTCCTGAATTTCCTCTTCACCTATATTCAAGGTAAGAGCTTCAACCACGTCAGATTTTACAGAATCAAAGGCCAGGAATTCCTCTCCATAGTCCTTCTCAACCTTGAGAAAAACCTCTCGATCATCCAATTTGATCGGCCTCGAAACCTCCCCCTGCCTCAGGTATTTCAGTACCCCCTGAACCTTGTCAGCCAGAACGGTCCCATCTCCCAATTCCAGAGCAATTTCCGGCGAGTGTGAGGCAAGCGAAGTCTCTGAACTTACGGCCAGGCCTTCAATCAATTGCGTGGGTTCTTCAAGTTTTGAATCCGAATGCTTCGTAATCAGATCCTGAAAAACATAGGTTGATTTCAAGCTGGCACGCAGCGATTTTCCACGCTCTAGAAAGGAGCTGTTCAGTCTCTGGGCTAAAAGCTTTCCACGTACGGCGTCTGTTACATGCTCCAAGGGTTTTACACGCGGCTCAATCTTCTTTTGAAGCTTAAGAAAATGGTAGCCCCCGGATGTCTCAACCATCTCAGATACGTCCCCCGCGCGCAATGCCTTGAGAGTCACCTGAATGGGATAATCGATGCCCGTGCCCCCGGAGCTCAATTCTGCCAAAACAGCCTCTGTATTGCCCGGGCCAAGATAAACTTCTTTCAAAACACCGCTTTGAGCTTTGGAAGGAGCATGCGAATAATTAGCAACGAGATCACTAAATGATGTGATGCCCTTTTTAATCTGGGCGTCAATCGAGGTTGTCAAAACCTCGGCTTCATTTTTGAGCGCCTCATCCAAAACCCCGTCAAGAACCTTCTCACGAACTTCAGCCAGGGGTTTTTCACGTGCCTGTTCTCTCTCATCCACTCGGATAATATGGTAACCATAGCGAGTCTTGATGGGTTGTGAAACCTCACCGATGGGACCGCTAAAGCAATACTCGTCAAAAGCCGGCACCATCGTACCGCGTGGGAATAACCCTAAATCGCCCCCATTAACGGCACTGCCATAATCTTGTGAATGCTTCTTGGCCGCGTCTTCAAAACTAATTTTTGAGCTGGAAACCTCATCGCGAATGCGTGTAACTTCGGCCAGGGCCGAAGCCTCAACCTGGGAGTCCTCGCTCTCAGTCTTAATGAGAATATGCGAGGCTTTAGCCTGCTCATCCACCTTAAAATCCTCAAGGTGAGCTTCGTAATAGGATTCAAGCTCTTTTTCATCGGGCTTGATGCCCTTCTTAATCTCTTCTTTGTCCAGGTAAATATGCTGAAGATCAACAATCTCAGGTGTTAAAAACTGATCGGGATTGACCTCGTAGTACTCCTGCACATCTTTTTCAGTGATGGATTTTTCAATTTCTTTTTTACCTTTTGGATCGGCACGGTTTAAGACCAGATAACGAAAATCGACTTTTCGAGGCTGTTTCCAGCGCCATCGATGAGCCTGGTAATAGGTTTGCAATGAATCATCAGATACCTGAGAGCGTAGCTTATTGCGAATCTCTGCGCGCACTTCATCAATTTTGCGAGGCTTTCCGTTTTCATCAAGAAATTCTTTGGGATTAATTTTATAGTAAAATTCTATATCTTCATCACTGACTTGAACCCCCTGAAAAAGCCGCGAGCGCATCTCGTCAATAATATAGCTGCGAGTGATGAAGGATTTAAACTGATCCATGCCCTTCCATCCACTTTGCTTGAGCTGAGCCAGGAAGTTCTTATCTGAGCCGCTTTGCTGTCGCAGTTTTTCCAACTGCCCCAGAACGCGAGAGGCAACATTAACCTCCTGCTTTTGACCTTCCATGATCATCAGCTCCTCATTGATGAGCTGTGCAAGGAGGCGATCTTTAAATACAGAACGGTATTGATCTGGCAGGGTACGAAATCTTTCAATCAGTGAACTAGAGAACAAGCGTCGATTGAGCTGGCCTTCGGTAATAACCGCCGCTTCTCCGTCAAGACGAATTTGGGCCAGAAGGTTATCGGACTGAACGTCAAATTCAGGGTCCGTTTGTACTTCTCCCCCAGCCGACTGAGCGCGACGATTATCCTGGTCTTTGCGCGACCAGTTTTCAAGGAAGGACGCGGCCCCTACGAAAAAGATTGAGATCGTAAAAGCAATCACGATAAACCAGATGATCAACTTCATGCGTTTTCGAATTTTTGACACCAACATGGAAACTCCTGTTGCAAAGCAAGAACAGGCCCTCACCGAGGGCCAAAAAGGGAGGCAATTATACCGATGCCAATTCACAAAAATCAATGGTTTTCGCCATTAAGAATGCTCTATTAGTCTCCGACAACATAAGGGGATGGGGTTTAAAGGTGTTTTTTGTTTGCTTTTGTGCATTTTTGCTCGGCCTATCCTGGCCATGCAGGCCTTTGATTCCATACCTGTCGACCACCCCGTATTCAACCGCTACCAGGCCTTGCTGAACACACCCCTTTCGCAGAAGTATTCTTCCCCCGAGGCCGCCAAAGCAGCAGACCGCTATTCCATGGCTGTGCATCTGGCCCAACTGCAACACTCGGTTCAATCGCAAAAAGAACATCTAGGACCAGGATCAATTGTTCTGATGAAAACTCTGGTGGGAGATCTCGGCGCGGAACTGTCCCTTCTGGGTAAAGACTCTGAGGAAATGCTTTTAGAGCTTGCTACACTGGAGAAATCCCCTGCACGGGCCTATTCCACGCAAAAAAGGCCCAAAAAAGGGCAGGTGGAACTTCAGTCCATCGAAATTGAAGGGACCCTGCGCCCGCGCAGCCAGGAAAGTTATCTAAAATCCTTGCTTAACCTGACCTATGCCGGTCTGGATCAGCTTGACGGGTATCTTAAGGTCTCTGCCAGGGAAGACATCAAGGTGGATGGAACCGCTGGAACCCAGACCAAAATCAATCTCCACGAAGCTCTGCTGGACTGGAGACCGCGTCGCTTTGTCAATCGGGTAAAAGCCGGAAAATATCGTAGGCATCTTGGATTGGGGCTTCTGGGGAATCCTGGATTTGAAGGCCTTGAACTGATCAAACAGCATCAGGACTATGTGCTTGACTTTGGTGTTTCCAGAGGATTTTTCGCCTCAGTTGAGTCTCCTTTTGTCCTGGACATCCCACTAACCGTGTATACACTCTCGCAAACGGATTCCAGTCAGGCAGGGAGTCTACATTCAGGGCTCTTTTTGAAAAAACAATGGAAAAATTGGGGGGTTTCTACCGAATTTGTCGAGTCACATGGTGATTCGGAGGGGATGAATGGAGACTCATCCGCGTTCTCATGGCTCCTTGAGTACCATCCGAGCAAAACCTGGAGCCTCAAAACTTCTCTAACCCATACTGGAGATGGGTTTAGTACCCCGCCTCGCGGGGGATGGAACCCTCAGGAATGGAACGGCATCTCGCCTTCAATTCAGCAAGAAGTTCTACATTCCCTTTCCAATTATTTTGGAAAAGGCGTTGGCTCTACTCCCGGGTTTTCTGATATGAAGGTTTCACTGGGCTTGTTTGGCTCGGGGAAAAACGGCTTTGAACTGCATTATGATCGGCTTTATGACCATAGCCTCACGGGAATCAATACCGACAACGGCCTGGAACTAGCAACGCTAAGCTTGAGTCGCAACCTTAGAAGAGATGCCTCAATCTTCCTAAGATTTCAAAACCTGACCTGGGACTCACCAGGCCAGAGCCTGAGTGGGTTCCTGAGAGGCAAAGAAAAACAAGATTTTAATCTGATTCAGTCTCGAATTCAGTTTGAGTTTTAGAAATCAAGGATTCAGAAGTCAGGAGACAGGAGACAGGAGTCAGAATGAAGAATTTTTGCGACCTTTTGAATGGATCCCCCGGTCAAGCCGTAGGATGACAGCTTTAGCAATACCCTCTTCTTATCTTTCCCCATTCCGATGATTCCTTTAGTTCCGATAGTTCTGTAGTTCCTTCTCCCTCTTCATTTGTTCCGATAGTTCTCTAGTTCCTTCCCTCCCTCTGACTTCTTCTTCCTTCTACTTTTTTCGTTCGAAACGGCTGAAACCGGCGTAGGCCATTGTGCGGTTTTTTTGATAGGCCTGAATGCCTGCCTTTTTGGTTTGAACATTCAAAAGCTGACCTCGCAGTTGTTGGGGAAGCCGCTTGGCCTGTTCCAGAACATTCTGTTCTTGAGAGCGCGTATCTTCAAGGAGTTCACGCAAAGTCAATAATCGCTCGTGCAAACCGCTGTACTCAGGGTTCGAGTCGGAGAGTTCCAATAGGAATGGAAATACCGTCTCATCTTTGAAGTCTAGATCCCTGCGATGTAGTTCATCAACGCAGCGCTGCAAGCAGTCAATATACGCCCTGATGATGGTTTCGCGCCGATCCACAACCTCAAGCAACTTTTCCTGATCACTAGAATTGAGAATATCAAGGATTGCTTCACCCTGGTCTCGCCAACTCTGTGCCTTCTCAAGAAGCACATCAACATAGTTTGAAAGTCGATCCGTCTCGGTCATGGGGTTAATTCTACCGGAGCCGTAGACTAATGAGCAAAACTTGATAATCTCTAGCTGACGTGAATTTGGGCGGCTTGCAGAATTTTGCCCTGAGCCACGTCCGATCTACGCGGAAGGGTCAAAGAGCGAACCCTCCATCCCTTGTGCTTCAATTGCGCATCAAAGGGGGGCTTTTGATCCACATCGCCTGAGAGCTGAAACTCTGCTGGATCATAACCCACCTGGATCTGAACCCGTTCGCCTTCTACTGCATCAGAAATCGCTTCAATACCCACGAACTCACCTGCGACCCGTGCAAGATCTTTATGAATACGTTTGCAAACGGCACCCACCTGAGCATCCTCTAGCTCGGAAACATCTTCCATCACAAAATCGATGAATCGAGCTTCTTTTTGCAAAAGAGAAAGCAGAGCACAGGCACCCTCATCAAATTCTCCGTGCTTGTCGCGCTCAACGTGTTTGATTTGCTCCATTTCAAGGCGATGTCGCTTCCCATCTTCCTCGCGTAATTTTTCAAGCTTTTCCAGGCGCTGCTGCATCCCTGGATAATCCTCAATCTGACGCGCAAAATCTCTCTGAAACAAGGTTTTAAATAAAACTTTGATGGCCAGGAAAATTCTCATGCGTCCCCAGAGGCCACTACACTCAGATTCCGGCTGCCCAAAAGATCCATGGAGCGAACCTTGCGAACCTGCACCAATTGTGAGTCCAGCTGTGAGATGTAGGCGTTTAGAAAATCATTCAAGTCTGTGAACTTCTCAAGAAATTGCACAACCCGGGTTTCACTAATTAGAGCGTCCAGCTTATCGAGCAAAATTTCGTATTTGGTCTCATGAGAGTTGCTGACCTCCAGGCAGGGATCATGGGGTTCCGGCGCAGTCTCTTCAAAAGTCTCCTCGACACGGCTGGCCTCTTCTT